>JANPFC010000099.1:0-26355 GCA_031423235.1 Chlamydiota bacterium
AAGTCGATGCTTTTGACGGAATGTTCTGGGGTCTGGAATCATTTCTAAATACGTTAGAATATTTGCTGCTTGAATCATAACACCTCGTGGTAAATGGGGTATATGATCGTAAAAAGTCTACTAAGCAGTCAATAGGGGGATACAGGGGCAGAAAGATTATCTATTTGATGCGCTACCCCTGCTGTTTTCGAAGGGGAGTCTTAAGTTAGTATGAGTTGGTGCTGGTGCCGTACTGGGTCCTGCTGCTGCAGATGCCATAATGTGTCCTCTTTTTTATTAATTATTTATTAGTAGCGTGTGAATTATATAATAATCTTATTAAGTTCTTTTAAAGTTATTTGGTAAAAATTATTTTAATTACTTTTTTAAGAGGCGAAGACTGTTTAATCCGACGAGGACAGTGCCCCCTTCATGAAGGATGACAGCCATCCAAAGAGGGACGAGGCCGAGAAGGGCAGGGGTCGTTGCGAGGACGATGACCCCGAGTGCGAGGGTCAGGTTTTGTTTCACAATCCGAAGTGTTTGCTTCGATTTCTTAAAAAGCCAAGAGAGTAGATGCAGGTCGTCATTGAGAAGGACGACATCTGAGGCGTCTACGGCGGTTGCGCTGCCAATACGTCCCATCGAGATGCCAACTGTGGCGCGGGCAAGGGCCGGTGCGTCATTCATCCCATCGCCTACCATCGCGAGTCCGAAGGCAGAAAGTTCGGCCACTTTATCGAGTTTGTCTTCGGGTTTGAGATTTGCGTGAATTTCGGTGATGCCGAGGGCTTGGGCCACATTCTTTGCATTGCGGAGATTATCGCCGGTTAGCATCACGGCACGGAGGGGGAGCGATTGAATGAGACGGGGGATGTCTTTCCTTATTTGGTCGGAGAAACGGAACAGGTATGTTTTGTCTTCAAAAAGGAGTGCTGCGAGAACTCCCTCTTCATGAGTCTCAACGCCGATAAATTCTGGCCGTCCAATCGCGACCCGTCTTCCATTTACGATCCCTTCAACTCCAAAACCGGGGAGCGATTTGAAGGCGGTGATTTCAGCAGGAGGGATGTTTTTGTTTTGCGCCAGTTTGCAAATAGCGACGGCGATCGGGTGGACTACTTGCCTTTCAAGGCCGTATGCGACGGCGAGAGCGTTATCTGGGCAATCCATGGATGTACATTCTAAATCGCCAGTGGTGAGAGTTCCTGTTTTGTCGAATGCGATGACTGTGCAGCTCGCAAGCGCATCAAGGGTAATGCCTCCTTTGAGGAGGATCCCTTTGCGCGCGGTGGCGCTGATGGCGCTGAGATAGGCAGTGGGGGTTGCAATGATGAGGGCGCAGGGAGAGGCGGCGATGAGGAATGCGAGGGCGCGGTAGAGCGATCCTTCGTGGCCGAAATAGGTCATGGAGGCGATGAAGGGGAGTCCGGCGGCAAAGATGAATGTGAGGACGATGATCGCCGTTGCATAGTGCTGGCCAAATCGGTCGAGCCAACGCTGGAGGCGCGGTTTTGCTTCTTGAGCTTGCGTGATGAGTTGGATGATGCGGGAAAGGGTCGAATCGGAGCTGGTTCTTTGGACCTCGATCACTAGAGCCGCTTCTAGATTGCGGGCGCCGGCGGGGATCGGGTCGTCGATTGTTTTCGGAACAGGGAGGCTCTCTCCTGTGAGGTGGACGAGGTTGACCGATGAGGTTCCTTCAACTACTTTTCCATCGAGCGGGACAATTTCTCCATGTTTGACGAGAACTTTTTCCCCCACTTGGATTTCGCGAACCGATTTCTCAAATTGGGTTCCATCAGAGGCGATCATGTGGGCGAATTTCGGGGCGATATTGTTGAGATTGTGGAGCGCGCTCCGCGCTTTGTTGGAGACCGAATCTTCCATTCCGTGAGAAAGCTCAAAGAGGACGAGAAGGAGAGCCCCTTCAAGGCCGCTATCGATGGCCACCGCAAGGAAAGCGGCGAGCGTCATGAGAACATCGATGTTGATCTCGAGATTTTTCAGGTCGTTGAGGGAGGCAATGAGGGCGGGGACGCCTGAGAGAAAGTAGACGAGGGAGAGGAAAAAGTAGGAGATCGGCGGATTGATAAAGGAGAACGCGAAAGCAAGGGCTAGGCATCCTGCAGCGGTTCCGGCGCTTTTTAAAGAGAGGTTTTCTCCCCACTTGCGGGACGAGGGAGTTAAAAAGGGGCTAATGCTCTCTTCTCTGCCTGAAGAAAAAAATTCATCGAAGAGATAGGGAGTTTTCATAGGATGATTTCAGATAGGAAATAGGCCGTTCCTGCTGCGAGGAGTGCAATCGCCAAATTCCAAACAATCGCGGGGAGGGGACGGTTTTTTTCCAGTTGGGCGGTCGTGCCGGCGGAGAGGGCAATAACTAGAGCAGCGCAAACTGCTGCGCCCCAATTCGGCAGGGCAAAGAGTCCAAATGACATGACGAGGGCAGCGCCAATCACTCCGACGAGCGCGCCTGAAGCCTGCTTTAGCGGATGTTCGTGCGATTCGAGATTCAGTCCGAGCTCTTCTTCAAGCATCACTTGAAGGAGGCGATTGTCGTCGGCCATAAGGACCTCAACGGCCTCATCAAGCAGTTTTCCTGAAAATCCTTTTGCAGCATAGAGGGCTCGTAGCTCTTCTTTCTCCTGCGGACGGTGGTGCTCGATTTCGTAACGCTCTTCTTCGATGACTCGGTGGAGCCTTTCGAGCCTTGACCATCCTAAAATAGCGCTGCGGCCCACTTTCCAAACAAGCCATCCAGAGATAAATACCAGCATGAGCCAGTGGGCTCCACTTCCAAGGAGAGTCCATAAGATGAGGAGAATCAGAGCGGTTTCTTTCGCTGCGTCTGCAGCCGCGCTGATGTGGCCAGGCAATTCGGTGCCGTGCACCTCGGCAGAGGCTGCTTTGCCTTTGATCCGCGCATCGATCACATGCTGCAGAGCGTCTTTCCCTTTAAAGTGGTTCATAGCTCCTCGGGATGGATGAGGGGTTCTTCAAGTGCGGCTTTTAAAAGTTCGCAAAGCCAGATTTGGTCTTGGCCGGAGATCGTTTCGCGGATCGAGTGCATCGCCCAGCAGGCGATCCCTAAATCAACTGTCGGAATTCCCGGATTGGCTCCCATCATCGCGCCCACGGTGCTTCCTGAAGAGAGGTCTGACCTTGATGCTGAGGTTTGGAGAGGGATCTTGTGCTTTTCTGCAAGGCGTACAATGGGAGCAGCTGTAGCTCCGCTTGTCGCGTATTTCGTGCTGAATTTTACGATAGGACCTTTGCCCATGATGGGGGTATTTTGCGGATCGTTTTTATCGGCGTAATTTGGGTGGAATGCATGACCCACATCGGCTGATATGCATAGAGAGGAGCTTTTTAGCCTGTAATAATCTTCCCGGTCCATTTTGCAAGAGGTGCAAATCCTTTCAAAGAGCTCGTTCACAAAGAGCGAGTCTGCCCCCGCGTAGGTTTTGGATCCGATTTCCTCGTGATCCCAGAAAATAGCCATTTGAATCGTCTCTTTCCTCGCCTTTGTTTGAAGAAGAGCTTCAAGGCTGGCAAATGCCGAGGTGAGGTTGTCGAGCCGGTACGAGGAGATGAGCTCGTCGTCGTATCCGTTGAATGCCGCTTTTTCAATCGGTATCAGGAAAAGATCAAAACTGAGCAGTTTTTGAAAGGGGTGCTGCTTGCGGAGTAAATCTTCGAGGTGCTGATCTTTATGGTGGATGCTGTAGACCGCCTTCAGGTGGTCTTGTTTATTGATGATTAGACCCTTTTCGTTCACTTCCCGATTGAGGTGGATCGCAACGCTTGGAATGATGAGCGGATAGTCATCGAGGAGTACGAATTTTGATTCGCAATGCCCATTTTTATCGAGGACTACAATTCTTCCAGCAAGAGACAAATCCCGGTCAAACCAAGTGTGGAGAAGAGGCCCGCCATAGATCTCTGTCCCAAATTGTCCGATCCCGTGCGAAGAGATTTCGGCCTGCGGCTTGATTTTCAACGCGGGGCTGTCGATGTGGCTTGCAAGGAGAACAGAGTCCGTCGGTTTTTTTGTCGGCAGCCGGAAAGCGGCAAGCAAAGTGTCTTCGCGCATGACGAAGTACCCTTTGCCCGGCTCTAGCTTCCACTTTTCTCTCTCCGTAATCGGAGTGAAGTCAGCTTCTGCTAGCCTTGTGCCAATTTCCCGGGCAGCGTGGTAGACAGTTGGAGAATGGTTGATAAAACGGACGAATTTCTCCAACATGGTTCCTACCTTGGGTTTATATGAGTGATCTCTTCACCTAAATACTTGTGGAGCGCTTTTGGCACAAGAACGGAACCATCTTCCTGCTGATTGTTTTCCAAAAGAGCGACCATAAGCCTTGAAGTTGCAAGACCCGAGCCGTTCAACGTATGGACGAATTGGGGCTTTTCATTTTTGTGCTTGTATCGGATCTGCGATCTGCGGGACTGGAAATCGGTGCAATTAGAGACAGAAGAAACCTCGTAGTACCGATTCTGTCCAGGCAGCCACACTTCGATATCGATCGTCTTAGCAGCGGCAAACGACATATCGCCAGTTGTAAGGAGCATATTTCGGTAATGGACGCCGAGCCCTTGCAAGATCTCTTCCGCGCTGAGGAGCATCTGTTCGTAAACAGCTGCGCTCTCTTCCGGTTTTGTGAGGCAGAACATCTCGACTTTATTGAATTGGTGCATCCGGATAAGGCCCCGTTCCTGAGAGCCGGCGGCTCCCGCTTCTCTTCGGAAGCAAGGAGTATAGGCTGTGTACATCAAGGGAAGTTGTTCTTCGTCCAAGATCTCATCGTAATGCATTCCGTTGATCGACACCTCTGAGGTTGGGATCAGATAGAGATGGTAATCTGGATCGTTGATTTTGAATAGCTGCGATTCGAATTTTGGCAGTTGTCCAGAGCCGTACATGATCTCTGGGCGGACGAGGAGGGGAGGGATCACCTGCGTAAACCCATTTTTTCTATGCGTATCGAGCATGTAATTCAAAAGGGCCCACTCAAGCCTTGCGCCCATGCCTACATAAAGGGGCCATCCAGAACCGGAAGTTTTGGCTCCGCGGACAAAGTCAAAAAGTTTAAGCTTTTCGTTCAGTTCAACGTGATTTTTAAATGGGAAGGAAAACTCCCTCTTTTCGCCCCATTCCTTGATGCAGACGTTGTCTTTAGGGCTTGGAGAGATCGGCACATCGTCCATCGGCACGTTCGGCAGGACGGCAACAGAATTTTTTAAATCCTCTTCGACCTTCGCCACTTCGAGATCGCGGACAGAAATTTTTTCTCCGAGAGCGGTCATCTCTTCCATAAATTTCGAGATGTCTTCGCCCTTTTGTTTTTTCGCCCCGATTTCTTTGGAGGCGTTATTTTTTTTCGATTTGAGCTCCTCAACTTCAGTTTTCAAAGCGCGGAGCCGCTCATCGAGAGCCATTACGTGTGCGAGGGAAACCTCGGGCACTTTATTTTTGAGTTTAGCCTCTAGGCCGTGGGGATCTTTGCGGAGTTCTTTCAAATCTAGCATAGCATATCCTTGTAGACCTAAAAATATAGATCTCCTTCTGTCTTAAAGTCAAACTCGCAAAAGACAAACTCGCAAATAATTCTCCACTTGTGTTAGCCTCGTTTACATGAAGTCGAGCTACCCTCAGCCTAAAAACCCACTCATCTTGCGGTACCACCGCCTCATGGACGCCTTTGCGAAGTCGGACGATGAGCGCGATTTTTTCCTCGATAAAGTAGAGGGATTTCTCCTCTATGTCGACCTCGATAAGGGGATCGAAGAGCTAGAAGCTTTCGAGAAAGAAGTAATCGATAATCCTGGCCGGTACGCCCTTCTGCCCAAAATGACTTTCTATGAAGTAAAAAAATTCATGGAAGGGTTTGTGCATGAGAAAGTTTACGACATCGACACAAAAGAAAAACTGCTCGATCTGATCTCTGCCAAAGAGGCGCGCGAAAATTTCCTTGAATTCATCTACGACCACCTCGCGGAACTCGAAAAGTGGCAGCTCTATTATCAAGAGCGTTCGCGGATCCGGATCATTGAATGGCTCCGCCAATATAATATCCAATTTGTTTTTGAAGAAGATCTTGAACTGACCAAAAACGTTGTAGAAAAGCTGAAACGGTGCCTTTTTGAAGCGAAAGTTCCAAAAGATGTCGCACAAGCCCGTGAAGTTTTGGTTACCAAGTCAAAAACCTACTACTCAAACGAAGCTCTCAACCCCCGCCCAAAGCGCGGCCGTCCGCCGAAGCAAGTGGCCAAGGTAGAGCTCGAGCCGCAAATGACTGTCGATATCTACACTCAGGTAACGCCGGCTTGCCGCCACTTCCTATATATTCCCGATATTGCAACTGCAGCATCGGTCACTTTCTCCTCCAAATTCGAGACAGAGGAACATCTCCTCGCTTCCCTCCGCGGCAGCCCAAGGATCAAAGTGGACGAGAAACTCGAAGCCCTCTCTCAGCGGCTTGAGTCTCTACGTCACCTCTCTGACCGACTTGCCGGCGCTGAAAAAATGTTTGGCGGGGACAAAGGGAAAAAACCATTCACCCCATTCTTTAAACCTAAATTTAAAGATACTAAGCAAATTGAGCGAATTGGCGAAGATGAGGCTCCGAAGGTCGAATCAGCCACATTTGGCATTTTGCCTAAAAAACGGGGCCGCCCACGCAAAGAAGAGCAGGCAGAAGAGTTCGCTCCTCAGAAGCGCCGCCGCTTTGCTATCAAAAAAGTCTCTCAAATTAAAACTAAGAAAGATAAATAAGTTCGACTGCGGTATACTACCATTATGGCAGTTTGCAATAGAACAACTAGTGTACAAAAATTTCATTTGCTAAGGACTTTACAAGTCATGCATTTGACCCGGTTCATGGACGACAAGATGTCGAAGCTTGTCCGCCAGAATAAGGGAGCCACGTTTCATCTTCCCGTTGCGGGCCATGAAATGATCGGCGCAATTTCAGCTCTTGCCCTCATTCCTGAAACAGACTGGGCCTATCCATACTATAGAGATAGGGCTTTTGCAATTGGCCTTGGCTGCTCCAATCAAGATCTGCTCGCCGCCTTTTTAGCCCGCGAAATTCCGAACCATTCTGGCGGACGGATGATGCCGGAGCACTTTTCTCAAAAGAATTTACGGATCCCTTGCCAATCGAGCGTCGTCGGCTCCCAATTCCTGCAAGCCGTCGGCACTGCTAAGTCGGCCGCTTTAAGAGGCGCACAGGAAGTGGTCTATGTATCTGGCGGAGAAGGGTCCACCTCGCAAGGCGATTTCCACGAAGCCCTTAATTTTTCCTGCATCCACAACCTCCCCATTATTTTTGTCATCCAAGACAACGGTTGGGCGATTTCAGTTCCCGTTGAGGATCAAACTGCCGGCGGAACCATTGCTAAAATGGGACGCGGATATGAGGGACTCTCTGTTTTTGAATTCGATGGATGCGACTATCTCGCCACCACGAAAGCATTATCCACCGCTGTGCAAAAAGCGCGCTCTGGCAATGGCCCAAGTCTTGTCGTTGCTAAAGTGCCCCGCATCGGACCTCACAGCAGCAGCGATGATCCAAAAAAGTACAAAGACGAAGAAGCTCTTGCCGAAGAGAAGAGCCGCGATCCGATCGCCCGATTTGAGGCGTGGCTGATTGCTGAAAACGTCATCACTTCCGAAGAGTTAGAAGCTCTTCGCAAAAAACATTTTGATCAGATTGAACATGCGGCTGCAGCTGCCGATCAGATCCCATTTCCTACGCGCGCCTCAGCTTCCGAAAAAGTATTTGCCCCTTATGAGCCGCCCGTCTCAAAAACTATCGAGCCTGGCGAATCGATCGTCCTTATGGATGCGCTCAATCACGCACTGATTGAAGAGATGCAGCACGATTCAGGCGTTGTTGTTTTTGGACAAGACGTAGCAAAAGGAAAAGGGGGAGTCTTTGGAATCACCCGCTCTCTCACTGACCGTTTTGGTGAGAACCGTTGTTTCAATACACCGCTTGCTGAATCGACCATTGTTGGCCTTGCTATTGGCCTATCGCAAGATGGATTCCACAAGCCAGTGGCTGAAATCCAATTTGCCGATTACTCGTGGACGGGGATGAACCAAATCTTCAATGAACTGTCGAGCATTTACTACAGATCAAATGGCCTTTGGAATTGCCCTGTCGTGATCAGGATGCCCTACGGCGGATATATTCAGGGCGGACCTTACCACTCGCAAAGCATTGAAGCATTCCTCAGCCATTGCCCAGGACTTAAGGTAGTTATCCCGAGCAATGCAGCTGACGCAAAGCGGCTATTAAAAACAGCGATCCGCGATCCAAATCCGGTTATTTTCCTCGAGCACAAAGCGCTCTACAGACAGCGCCTCTTTTGCGCCCGTCCTGAGACTGGCCCTGAAGAGTTCCTCCCATTTGGTCAAGCAAATATTGTCCGTGCCGGAACCGATGCGACTGTTGTTGCATGGGGAATGACTGCTCTTATGGCTAATGAATCTGCGGAAGCGCTCTCGAAAGAGGGGATTTCAATTGAAGTGATTGATCTTCGCACACTTGTTCCACTTGACTTTGCAACGGTACTCGCATCGATCAAGAAAACGGGTAAGCTCCTCATTGCGCACGAAGCGGCTCGCAATTGCGGATTTGGCGCAGAGCTTGCTGCGCGCGCCGCCGAAGAAGCCTTTTTATATCTCGATGCGCCGATTCAACGCGTTGCTGGCAAAGATTGCCCCGTTCCTTACTGCAAAGACCTCGAAGAAGAAGTCTTGCCGCAGAAAAAAGACATTGAAGCTGCGCTCCGCAGCCTCGTCAGTTATTAATACCTTTGATTAATCGTCGTTAAGAGACTGGTAACGGATTCGGATTTCGTCGGTTTTGGGGATTATTTTGGCCAATTTTCGACTCAAATTCGGGGGTTAATATCGCTTTTTGTATATTGACCCCCGAATTTAAGTCGGAAACTTGGCTCAAAAGAACCCTAAAACCGACTGAAACCGAATCTGTTATCAGTCTCTAAGCCCCTGACGATGACAATATGGGCAAATACCATCAGAGTTATGGAACACATTTCTGAAGTTTGCGCAGCCCCTTGTGCAGCAAATCCATCTGCTTGATCTGCTATCAACATAACAACCTATTGTATCAGAGAAGAGTGCAGGAATCGCAATATTTCCCAAGAAAACCCCCCGATCGGTCAAAATGAGTTTTTCTGATCTAAGATATAACTTATTTTCCTGATAACACAGAATCGCATCTGGTCGCTTTTCAATAATTTGCTGGTAAATCGAATCATCATTTAGAATGGTTTTTTCTCTCTCGTTAGCCGTGCATATAGTGGAAAGAGTAATGAATAGCAGTAGAACTTTGAACATATCTTGCCTCCCCTTTAGGAAAAAGTTGAATTATACTTTACTCAAACTGATTTTTTTTATGTCCATTTTTTTTGTGGTCTTATGCAGCTGCCAAAGGGAAAAGAAGCTTGTGGACTGTTTAACAAAAGAAGAAAGGAAGGATCTTAATTATCTATTCCGACAGATCATAGACAATGAATCGGGTGCATATGTGCTTTTAGGAAGTAAGCCGCTTTGCACAGGATTTATAAAAGTTGCACCTAAAACAAAGAATCCGTTTTGGCGCCACCCTGATATGGGATGGGCAGCTTGGGAAAAAATCAAAAAATCCATTCAGGGAAATCGCTTTATCCTTACAAGGAAGCCTTTTACCATGCACATACTAGACCAGGGACAAAGTGCTGGGGAGATGGATTTATATTTTATGGTATTTGCAGACGTTAAAAAGACGGCTGTTGTTCTTGCTGAAAATTATGAATTTTTTAAATCTTATACAGGTGTGGATTTTCATCCTCTCGCAATTGTTTTCGAGCTTGAAAACCCTGATTCAATTTTTTGGAATCGCATTTTTAATTTAGAAGATCATGAGAAGTCGCATCGGGAAAAATTCAATGGCAATATGGCGTTCGGTCTTCTTTTTGGTTTTGGAAAAGCCAATTCCCTTTTGTTCTCTTGGCGATCAGAAATGGAGGAAAGCGGTAGCAAGGTTGCTGAATTCTTTAAATGCATCACCCAGAAGGGATCGTTACAAGATTTTGGAGAGAATAATTTGATTTGGGCAAATATTCTTTATGAGCAGGGAGTTAACGAATTTTTAATACCCGGGTTTGTTACATTTGAAGATGATGAGATAATTGAGCGGTACAATAAAGAAAGAAAAAAAATTCAAGCGATTTATCGGGGTAGAGATTTTCTAGAGGTGACGTTAGAAAATCTTTCCTGAAGTTCACTTTAAAGTGAACCTCTGTGGAACCCAAATACCGGTTCTTGAAGCTGCTCTGCTGGTTATTGATACAGTGTGGCGATTTTCATTGCTAAAGTGGATAGGGTAAAATCATCATCGACTTTAACCGTATACGCAGAAAACCAGGGCGTACCTAGCATTTTCGCGTAGTCCTTCCAACTTTTAAATCCTTGGGGGATGAATGGACCTCAATGATCTCCCATTATTTGATCGGCTTTCCATGCAGATTCAAAAATTTTGTCAAAAGCTTCCGCACTTTCTGTTGAACGGAAAATGATCGTCATTTTCCCGTCGTTGCAATCGATAGAGGAGCAGTTAAGATGGTTTCTTATAAGTGGTGAATTAAGATCTAGCGGCGCGGCCATCTTTATTTCCCCTTATGGCAGATTTTGGGACTACCTTTTCTACCTCTTTCGTTGCATCAGCCACTTTCCACCAAGCACAATAATCCCAAGCTGTGCATAGTATTCCAGCCGGATTCCATCCACTTTCAGCATCTTGCAAGCTGAGGAGAAATGGATAGAGAGAATCTTTATAGATTCGATCGATTGAGATAATTAAACCGTCGAGCCTCTTATCAAAAGAGACGTAGTCGCCTGCAAGCGTTGTGGTCTTATCTCTGATAGATGTTGAACAGGCGTCAATACTTAGCTGTTTGGCAGGCTCCATATCATTTTCTAATTGACGGATTTCTTGCGTGATCGCTTTGAAAAGCTCCCATTTTGCATCCAGGATGGGTCTTAAATTTCGCTTTTCTACCGGAGTTTCAAACGCTTTGGAGATATCTTGAATAGCGGTAAGTCTGATTTTTCTAATCTTCTCCGCGCATGCAGCGGCGCGGTTATGCCATTGGAAAAACGAATTTGGAACATCTGGATTCCAATAGGTCGCAATTTGCGCGATGAAGTGAGGAACTTTATCTGGTTGTGTTGCCATATTTTTGGCAAGCAGTATAGCAACGAAGCGCTTTTTAGAAACCTAAAAATCGCTTGGATCGCCGTTTTGACAAAATGGGCATTTTGCTTTGTAGTTGAGAAAGGCTTTTGTGATACGAGGTTTTCATTTTCTCAAACTGGAGGAGTTTGCCTTGTATCTTGAAGCTTGCCGATCTTTTATCCTGCAATTTCAAACTATTTCTTTTTACTACAAGGAATTCATCCATGTGCATTAGGTGCTGCAAGAGGCTTTCTTGAGTTTTTTTAAACGCTTCGATTTCTGTTTCGCTTAAATCTTTCAAATCAACTTTTGCGATCACTTCTGCGTTGCGTATGAGCTGATCTAGTGTTCCGTCAATTTCGAGTAAGATATCTTCGCCAACCATTTGTCCACCTTTGTATCAGGTCCTAATTCACTCCATAAATCAACGGTGTAATTTTTGAAAGAACAATTTTTTTTCTTGATTTCTGTTATTTTTCAGTATTACTTAGACCTATGGGAAAGAATTTCACTTTTTTGAACGCAGTGCAATTTCTAGATGCACTGAACGAAAACCTTTTTAAGTACATTGTCGTCTACTTTTTGATCTATTATCAAGGACATGAAAGCACTTCGGCCGTCATGTCGATTACAGGGGCGGTTTTCATCCTCCCGTTCATCTTATTTTCATCGGTCGGCGGTGTGTTCGCGGATCGTTGGAGTAAGACAAAGATCATTCAGATCACTCGACTTATCCAAGTAGTATTTATGGCGGTGGCGCTTCTCTTTATGCTTTTTCATGAAGGGAATCTGATCTATTTTATCCTATTTATCATCACATCTCTTTCAGCTCTTTTCGGCCCCTCCAAGTATGGTATTATTTCGGAGCTGGTTCCGAGAGATAAACTTTTAAAGGCGAATGGCTATATTGCGGCATTTACCTATTTTGGAATTATTTTGGGAACTGCTTTGGCCTCTCTTCTCGATACGGTGACAAACGAGACCTTTTCTATTATGATGATCCCCTGTATCGCGTTTTCTATAATCGGCGCGATTCTCAGCTATTTAATTCCGAAAACAGAGGCAACTGATCCTGATAAAAAGTGGCCTCTATTTGTCTATAAAGAGATTGCCGACTCGCTTAAGGAAATGTCCAAAATTCCCTACATGTTAACGGCGGCCTTTTGCTACGGATATGTTCTTTTTATCGGCGCTTTTGTTCAGATGAATATCATCCCTTATAGTGTAACAACGCTTGGGATGAGCCCTGTAGTTGGCGGATATCTATTTCTCTTCTCGTCGATTGGCATTGGGATCGGGGCTCTCATTGCCACTAAATGCTCTGGCAAATTATCGAGTTTGCCTCTCTGGGCAGTTGGAATGTCGGTCGGATGCTTCTTATTTACGCTATTCCCATTCCCGTTTTGGGTGAATGCGATTTGGCTGATCGGAATTGGGATTGTTGGGGGCCTTTTCCTGGTCCCTCCTCAAGCCTTCATCCTTTATAATAGTCCTCCCGAAGACAAGGGGATGAATTTTGGTACGGCGAACTTTTTCAGCTTTGTTTTCGCGCTACTAGCTGCCGGTGTCCTCTATTTATTCAATTCGGTCCTTGGAATCAGCCCATCGATGAGCTTTTCTTGGATTGGAATAGTCAATTTAGCCTTTGCTGGCGTCCTCTATTTTTTCACACGCCAGAAAAAAGCTTATTCCTAAATCCTATTCTTAAATAGAATCCATCGCATGTTTGGATTTTGCCCGCTTGCTTCTGGTTCTAAAGGAAATTGCCTCTACGTCGGGAGCCAGACTACCCGCGTCCTCATCGATGCTGGGATCAGCGCGGCGGTTGCAATCGAGCGGCTCTTGGAACTCGGTATCGATCCGCATACGATCCAAGCAATCCTCATCACGCATGAACACTTGGACCACATCAAAGGACTTGCTGTTTTGGCAGCCAAATTGAAGATTCCCGTTTTGGCAAATGGTGAAACCGCAAAGGGGATTTGCGCAGCATTAGGGGAGAGGCCTAAATTTAAAATCTTCACGACAGGGGAGAGCTTCCAATTCGGCGATTTGACTTTTCACCCCTTCAGCGTGCCGCACGACACCCTTGATCCGGTCGCATTTACTGTTCAGATTGGCGAGATTAAGCTCGGGATTTGCGCAGATATTGGCCATGTCACATCGCTTGTACGGAAACATCTGGAAAATTGCGACTATCTCTATTTAGAGGCCAATCACCAGCCCTCCATGGTCCACGCTTCCAACCGGCCGAATTATTTAAAGCAGCGGATCCTTGGCAAGCAAGGGCACCTTTCGAATGAAGATTGCGCAGCTCTTCTCACTTCGATCTTCCATCCCGGCCTAAAGCATGTCCATTTGGCCCATCTTTCTTCGGAATGCAATGCGGAAGAGGTGGCGTTGCAGGTTGTGAGAGATCATTTAAGCTCAAAGAATCAGATCGTTGAACTGTCGATCGCCTATCAAGATCGAATCTCTAAGGCAATTCATTTTTAGGAAAATGTTGAGCCCGCAAATAGAGAGAGGTCGGTTGATGCTAAAGAACCGCAGGTTGTTGAGATCAGGACGGAATCTTCGTGGTCAAATGCTTGCGGAGGCGAGATTGTCGGAAATATGGGGCCGGCAGTAACGGTATTGGATAGTTCGAGCTGTCTTTCCTGTAAGGCCAGGAGATTCAATCTAACTAGCTCATTTAGGCTCTTAGAGCCCGTTTCAACAGATGAAATGGCAGCTTCCTGAAAGGCGGGGTTTTTCAGCCTAAGCAATCCACTAAGGAGCCCTTCTTTCAAATCTCGATTTGCTTGAACCAGAGCGTTCTCGATTGCAATGATTTGTTTAGCCGAGACCAGGTCAACCTCTTGCATAACAGCGTTTAAAATCGCTTTTTTTACAGCCGATGTAATATGTTCGGCTAAACCATTGGAGTCCCTTTCCAATTCTTTGACCGTATTAACAAAAAAGGCATTCAACCCTTTAACAATCAAAGGATTTTCGGCCTGCTTTTCTGGTGTTCTTGGAGGTGTAATTGCATCGGCCTCTGGTTCCTCGGGTTCATTTACTCCAAATAGAGAAAAGTCTAAATCCACCTCATCATCTTTTACAACTGCCGGTTTTGATGGCGGAGCTAAAGAGGTATTATCTATAAAGGAAACGGATGCAATATTTCCTCTCTGCGGAGTTGTATGAACCATCACATTTCCAGCATTGGCTTCAGGGTCTTGGACGAATTCAAATTCTCCTGATTGATTCATTTGAAAACGGATGAAGCGATCAAAGTTGCCGCTAAATAGATCTAATATCGCAGCTTGTCCAAATTGATACATCATCTGTTGCCATGAAGAGGGTTTGAGAGCGAAAATTGCTCCAGATATGCAAAGCTGCGATAAGTTCATCCCATCGATCCGATTCATGGCAATGAGTTGAAATGGGCCTTCGTTGAACGAAGGTTTTTGCCTTTTTGTTGGGCTGACAAAGAGGGATGACGTCTCTTTAGAAACAGACTGCATAACCGGTACATCTAAACCAAATGCCTTAGCCAGTTCATTGCAAGCGTACTCATCTTTTGCTGCTCGATGCGGGATCCACTTTAAAACAATCCCCACTTGCTCGTCCTGATCTGCCGTTGCCGCTGAAGCCGGACCGAAGGATTTTACAGGGCCGTTACCCAACAAGGTGTATCCGCTCGATCCGTGAGCTGTAGCTTTTAGGACAGCGCCTGAATTGCTTGATTTTAACGATTTCTTAAAGGATCTCAGGATTTTGTCCGAGGCACTAGGGCATTCGAGTTGCCGTGCGAACTGGCGATCAGATCTTCGAGGCATTCCAAAAAGGGCTTTCGCAAAATTTGGAGACCGTGAATGCCGTTCTTTAGAGTCATCTAGCGATGGTTGAGCTGTTAAATATGAATTAATCGAATTTGTAGACATAATTTCGTTGTTTGTTTTCGATTATTATACACGAAAACAATTATGAAATTAACTAAAATAATACTTTTGAATATTCAGGATTGATGAAGATCCCCCGTCTAATGTAGGTTGACGATGTGGCCGTCGGCAATCCACTCTGCGGGGCATGGGAGATCGCTGTTTTGCGCAATCGATTCCATGGCGAGGAGATCATCATCAGAGTGTTCGGGGTCATGATGCGAGACAAGCCATTTGCCGGGCCCAACTTCTTTGATAAACCGAATGGCTTTTGAAAGGCACGAATGGCCCCATCCCTTTTTGCGGGCGTATTCTTCTGGAGAATATTGGGCCTCATGGATGAATAGATCGGTTCCTTTATGAAATTCGATCAAACTTTTTTGGTTATCGGCGATCAGTTCATTATCGGATACATATCCGATTGTTTGATGAGGCGTTTTGATTTTAAAACAGTAGGTCATGCCAGGGTGATTCGTTGCATGAAAATCCAATATCAATGGACCTACATGAACCGGCTTTTTCTCTTCGATGACGCGGAACTCGAGCTTGGCTTGGATCTCATCTAAGTGTACAGGAAAAAATTCTTTTGCAAGGAGCTGATCAAAGAGTTCGCGGCAGCTTCTCCCATTTGCGTGGGGGGCCCAAACGGTGATTTTAACATCCTTTTTGTAAATGGGCTCGAAGAAGGGGAAGCCAATGATGTGGTCCCAGTGGAAATGGCTGAGGAAAAGGTCGATTTTCTTTTCATTTTTAAGGGTGTGTCCGAGCGGGCGGATTCCTGTCCCTGCATCGATGATGAGGAGGGTTTCTCCGTAGCGTACTTCCAGACAGCTGGAGTTGCCTCCAAAACGGCTATATTGGGGGCCGCTGACTGAACAAGATCCTCTTGTTCCCCAGAACTTAAGTAGTTTCGTCATCTAATTCATCCTCAAAAAGGGCTGGCTGTGCGCCTCCGCTGCCGATCACTCTGCGCGGCTTGGCCCCGTCTTGAGGCCCAATGATCCCGTTTTCTTCTAATTCATCCATCAATCCCGCAGCGCGGGCATAACCTATTTTCAGCTTCCGCTGAAGAAATGTGGTCGATGCGCTTTTCGAAGAGACCACAATCGTGAGAGCTTGGTCGTAAAGGGCGTCTTTCCCTTTTGGCTCGTCATCGTTCCCCACGTTATCGAGAGAGCGGAAAGCGTCAAAAGAGGGGATTAGGTAATTGGTCGGGCTCTGTGCGCAAATCGAATTGATGACCTGGTTGATCTCATCGTCGCTGATGTAGGCGCCCTGGGCCCGAATGAGCTGAGAGGAACCAGGCGGTAGAAATAGTAGATCTCCGTTGCCAAGGAGGCTCTCTGCGCCCGTATCATCGAGGACGATCTGCGAGTTGATGCGGCTTGCTACTTTGAAAGAAATACGGGTCGGAATGTTCGCCTTGATAATGCCCGTGATGACCTCTCTTGAGGGTCTTTGCGTGGCCAAGATCAAGTGGATTCCAACGGCACGGGCCATCTGCGCGATCCGAGCAATGGGCGTTTCGATGTCTGCGCTTGAGACCATCATGAGGTCGGCAAATTCATCTACGATCGCGACGATGTAGGGCATCTGCTCAGGAATGGGAATGTTGAGCGATGCTTCGAGCTCTTTATTGACTTTTCGGTTGTTGAATGCCCCGATATTGCGGAGGCCAAGCTGCTTGAGAATTTCATAGCGTACCTGCATCTCTTTGACAAGCCACTGAAGCGCTGCATAAGCCCCATGCGGTTCTGTGATGACTGGCGCAATCATGTGAGGCAGGCGCGAATACTGAGTCAATTCCACTTTTTTCGGATCGACCATGAGGAGCTTTACCTCATCGGGCCGCGCATTCATCAGGATCGACATGACCACTGCGTTGATGCAGACCGATTTGCCGGAACCTGTCGCACCCGCAACCAAACAGTGGGGCATTTTGGCAAGGTCTGCTACGACCCATTCGCCATTGATTGCTTTGCCTAGCAAAACTGGGATCGTCAGCTTTCTCGTCGTTTTTTGCTGATAATGAAGGAGCATCTCTTTGAAACTCACTTCCTGAGGATGGAGAGCGGGCACTTCGACTCCGACCGCCGCTTTTCCTGGAATAGGAGCTACGATCCGGATCGACTTTGCCTGCATGTTCAATGCGATGTCGTTTTCAAGCGCTTTGATTTTCTGCACTTTGACGCCGATCGATGGGTGGATCTCGAATGAGGTGATGGTTGGACCGCTGTTGATCTCTCCCACTTTGGCCTCGATCCCAAAACTCTTCAGAGTATCTTCTAAGACCGCTGCTTGGTGCATGAGGTCTTTCTTCAGCGTGGGCTGATCGATTTTCCGGGTCGGATCTGCCAGAAGGCTTGGCGGAGGCAGTTTATAGGAGCTATCGGAACGGACCATCAAACTTTTAGTTGGGATGGCGATCGGTTCTTTCTTCGGCTCTTTTTTAACAACAACAGGCTCTTCTTTGACGATGACCGGCTTTACTTTCTTTTCAGGTTTGAGGATCTCAGTCAGTTTCTTCTTCGGCTCTGGCAAATTATTGATCTTCAATCCTGTGTACGCTTTAACAACCGGCTGTTCTACTCTAGGTTCCCTTTTTGCCAATTTTCCGATCCAGCCCACGATGGCCATAACTGCCAGCCAAAAGCTTCTTGCATTGGAGACGATTCTAACTCTAGTTAAAAGCAAAAAGGAGACTAATCCTAAGCTGAAAAAGATCAGGGTAGTTCCCACTGGACTTAGCGTCCTTTGGAAATTGACCCCTGGCAAGTCTGAAAAGACATAGTAAGATGGAAAGCCGCCTAAATAGAAGCGGATCAAAGTCCTTGGATAGGGGGCCGTCATAGCCAACGATTCTGAGATGACTCTTCCGTCCCAAGCCCTTGCTTTCTCCGGATAAGTCTCTGCAAAAACGGTAAATAACATACAAACGGAAGCTAGCAAAATCGCAAAGTAGACGTGGTCTGAGTGGAATAGTTTTTGTCCTTTCAAGAGCCTTACGCCCATCCAAATAAAATAGGCCGGCATCAAATAGGAGCCGAGTCCGAAAATCGACTCAACGCCAAGAGCTGTGATGTATCCTAAATATCCTAACCAATTCGCTGCAGGATGCAAAAACGAGAAGCTCCAGAGAGACAGAAGCCCAAGAAAACCCAATGAAATGAAAAAAAGGCCTTGCGCATCTGGATTGAGAGGCGCTTTCTTTTTTTTAGCCATTAAATGCTGCCCATGCAAAAAGTCCCATGCCTAAACAATACCACGCGAAGGGTTTTACTTTTCCAGTTTCGTAGACCCAGAAGATGAATCGGACGCCGAGCAAACCCAAACCAAGCGAAGCCAAAAAACCTCCCACATAGCAGCCCAAGGAGACGCCTGCATCTTCATTCCCCTTCAGTATTTCCAGCGCTTCCCCTCCTAAAATCGTGGGGATGGCCAGCAAAAACGAGAACTTAGCTGCATCGCGCCAGTCCCAGCCGCAGAATCTAGCAGCGGCGATTGTGGAGCCGCTTCTTGAGATCCCGGGGATGAGAGCCATCGTCTGCATAACACCAATGCATAGCACATGTTGCCATTTTTTACTTGAGATAGCCTCTCTTTTTCTTGAAGCGGCGAATAAAAGGGTCCCCGTTATCATCATGGCATAGCCCATATAACTCGGTTCCGACATAGCCAATCTTACAGGCTTCAGCAAGAAATAGGCCGGCACTAATGGAACCAAAGCCAAAAAATAGAGGGCCATTTTCCTCACATCCCTCAAGACATCCCACACATCTTTCCACAAAAAGATCACCAATGCAACCAGTGTCCCTGAATGGCACACCAGGTCAAAAAAGACGCTATCGCCGATCCCCATCAGCCATTTAGCCATTCTCAGATGGGCGGACGAGCTCACGGGGAAAAACTCTGTGATTCCTTGGACGAGGCCTAAAATAATTGCTTGGATGAAAGACACTTGGCCCTTCTTTGGGGGCGGGGCGAAGCCCGACTAGTTTTGCATTTCGCGTTTTGCGTTTTGCGTTTAAAAAAAGTGGGCGATCGACGGGGATCGAACCCGCGACATTTGGATCCACAATCCAATGCTCTAACCAACTGAGCTACGATCGCCACAAGACATTAAATATTACTCAAAGAGAAGGGTATTCGTCAAAAGGAAACGGCGTCTCTCCACCGAAAGGCAAAAAAGGGCGAAAAGATAGAGGGGGATGATCCATGCGGGGAAGTCATAAACCCGTATCGAGACGTCGAGGGGGAGCGGGGGATAGGAGGCGATATCGAGAATCTGGGTCGTAAAAAAATCAGTAATAGAGAAAAGGAGCGGCCCGATCGGCGGGAAGAGGAAATAGGCTGCCAAAGAGACGAGGAGTCCGAAAAGGGCCATGCTCACCAGGAGAGGGAAAAATAGATTGTAGAATAGAGAGAGGAGGGGGAAGGTGTGGAAATGGTAGAGGATCAGGGGCAAAATCGCCGCATTGACGCCGAGAGCAAGGCTGATTCCCTCTCTTAAAAATGAGGTCAGGAGATATCCGTGCTGGGCTGTCCGGTTAAGCGTGTTCGGGTCGTGTTTGGGAAACAGGCGCGCTGCCAGCGGCTTAAAAAGGGGGTGGAAGAGGAGGATGCCGACGCAGCTCAAGAAACTGAGCTGAAAACCCAATTGCGCGCTCACCAGGGGATCGAGGACCACTTCAATCAAGAGGGCGGCTCCGAGGAGGTTGAGCCCGCTCGAATGGCGGCCAATCAGTTTCCCCACCAGATAAAACATCGCCGTCAGCCAGCTCCTCTGCACTGCGGGAACCGCTCCGACAAAGAGGAAATAAGCGTTGATCGCGAGGAGTAGTGCGATGATTTTCCACCGATGGGGCAAAAAGAGGCCGAGGAAAAAGGAGCAGAAGGCGATGAGGATCGCAAAATGGAAACCTGAAATGGCCAAAATGTGCTGCAGCCCCAATCGTCCAAATTCATACCTCAGAGACCGGTCCTCGACATCGCCGGTAATGAGCGAACTCAAAAAAGATGCAACGCGAGGCGAGTTCAGTTTTTGATTCAGGAATTGCCTAAAACGCTCTTTCAATTGGAAGCGGAGTTCGGCAAAACTCCACGTGTTATCAACACGAACCCACTCTTTGGCTTGAAACATGTAGTCATACGGATTGCGCTGTTTTAATTTTCCCCGCAAAATGTAGTCGCAATCGGCCTTCGGGTGTTCTTCTCCAAAGCGGTGGTGGACAGAGCAGGGGACTCTTTGTCCATCTACGTAGAGCATCCCCTTATACATGAGCCCTTTTTCGAACGGCGATTGGTGCGGTTTCAGAGAGCCAATTAAGAAGTAGCCAATCTCGCCCTTTGGTACGTTGGCAAAGGTGCACCAGCTATAGGCGATGCCGCCGATAACCAGAATGATCGGCGCCCATTGCCGCTGAAAGATTAAATAGAGGCTCCAAAGAACTGGCCAAATCCAATTCCAGGGCTGTGCCCAAAAAAGGAAGCTGCTTGTTCCAACAAGAATGGAAAGTCCGAAAAGAAGCGCTGGCTGCTCGCTCCAAAATAGCCGATGATCAATTCTGTGCAACGGAAGTTACTTCTTCGGCAATTCTTCGTCGATGGGGCGGTTGATGAGACGGGCTCCGCGCTGGCTCGAAAAATAGGAAAAGAGCCACTGCATAAGGACGACTAGGCGATTGCGGAATCCAATTAGGTAGAGAATGTGGACAAAACACCAGCCCAGCCAGGCGATCAGGCCGCTGAATTGAATCTTTCCAAACATCCCAATGGCTTTCGTCTTGCCAATGGTCGCCATGCTCCCTTTATCCAAATAGACAAACGGGGGACGGCTCCCTTTCGGAATGCGCTTTCGCAGTATGTGAGCGACATAACGGCCTTGCTGAACGGCAACAGGGGCAAGAGCGGGGAGGGGTTTTCCCTTCTTGTCCATCGCGCAGGCAGCATCGCCGATGACAAAGATTTCTGGATGATCGGGGATGGTTAAGTCTGCGTCGACGATAACCCGTCCTTGACGGTCGAGAGGGACATTGAGCGTTTTTAAGATGGGGGAGGCTTGGTTGCCTGCTGCCCAAAGGACGTTCTCCGAAGGGATGAATTGCCCTTCAACAGTGACCCCTTCCGCATTGACGCCAGTGACCCTTTTGCCGGTCATGACGATCACTCCAAACTGCTCGAGGTATTTTTGAGCTTTCATGGAGAGTTTTGGCGGATAGACGGGGAGAATAGTGGGAGATCCCTCTATTAGGTAGATTTTCGTCTTGGTCGTATCGATGCGTCGGAAATCTTTAAGCATCGTCTGGTAGGCGATCTCTGAAATCGCTCCTGCCATTTCAACGCCAGTGGGCCCGCCGCCGATGATGACGAAATTAAGGTACTTTTTCGCCTCGGAAATGCTGTCGCACCGCTCTGCCTTTTCAAAGGACATAAGGATCCGCTCGCGTACTTTGAGGGCGTCTGAGAGGGTCTTAAGTCCGGGGGCAAATGGCTCCCATTGATCGTTGCCGAAGTACGAATGGCGGGCTCCAAGAGCCACAATCAGATATTCGTAGCCGATCCGGTCGCCGTTCCGAAGGACGACCTGCTGGTTCACTTTATCGATTTCGGTCACCTCGCCCATCAAGATGGTCGTATTTTCATTCGAGCTGAGGATTTCGCGGATCGGAATGGCGATATCGCCAGGGGAAAGAGCGGCGCTTGCTACCTGATAGAGGAGGGGCTGGAATAGGTGGTGATTGGTCTTGTCGATGATCCAGACATCAAATGCTGAACCACCCATTGATTTCGCCGCGTTGATTCCGCCAAACCCCCCGCCGAGGATCAAAACTTTAGTATTCGCCATATCATTTAGTATAGATGATGAAAAATTTCTAAGGAAAGAAATTTTTAATTGTGTCACAGTGACTTTTATGAATTCTCTCATACGGCAATTTTTTTCCGGTAGTAAGGATAACCAATTCAAAGAAGTTCGGTTTTTAAACGAAGAGCCGAATGCAACTTGGGAAGAAATTTCCAAGGTCGCGTTTGATTTGCCTCGCGGTTGGTTCGAATTGAGTAGAGTTTCTCCACAGGATCGGATAGACTTTACGCGCGATTTTTGGTTGGACCGTATCCCTTATCATCCAAGCGCACACCCGGCTTTCTTCGAGTTTTTTGAACAGCTCGACGATGTTGGAGTGGTTTTGACGCGGAAAATGGCGGATGAGCCAATGGATGCAGAGCTGGTTTATAGCCTTGCCGACGGAAGCACCTTTTTCAGGGGAAAGCCGCCGTGCGGAGATGCGGATATCCAGGAATTGAGAAACGAAATCGATGTGAGTCTCCCTAGAGATTACCTCTCGTTTCTGAAAATTCACAATGGTTTTGGCAAACTCTCTGAAATGGGAATGCTAGAAATTCAAGAAATTGCTGATGCGAGAAGACGTGTGATCGAGATGATCCTTAAAACGGAAAAAAGGGTGAGATCCGGCGAATTAATTGTCGATGCAGGCGCTTTATTTCCTTTTTTTGAAGCCCTCGGCCTCTCCTCATTTCAGTGTTTCTATAGTGATTGGTATCCCGGAAGTGAAATGGGTAATGTATATTTATCTGGAATAGATTATACAATATCTGATGTGAGCAATAAAAAGTCTTGGGTGGAGAACCTTGCTTTTCCCACTTTTTCTGAGTGGTTGAGCTATTATCTCCAGGGGATGAATTTGTGTACTTAGTCCAACATTTATATGAGCAGCACGGGAAATATCTCGGCCTCGATTTAATTGCGGGCGCAAGCGGGCTATCTAGACGTATCAATAAGGCCGAAGTGCATCGTCCTGGGCTTAGTCTCACAGGCTATTTAAAAGGGTTTGTCTCGGCTCGTATCCTCGTGGTTGGCAAACAGGAGATCGAATTTTTGCGGGAGCTGGAGCCTAAAGTCCGCACGCAGCGCCTCCAGGCGATTTTAACAAATTCAACTCCGGCTGTCATCGTAGCTAGAGGGTTTGTCCCGCCAAAAGAACTCACCGCACTCTGTGAAAAAGTTGGAGTGCCTCTCTTCCGCGCGTCATCAACCGCCACCAATCTACTCAGCCGCATCACTTTCCTCCTTCTTGAAGAATTCTGCCCAAGCGTCACTCTTCATGGAACATTGGTCGAAGTATTCGGCGTCGGCGTATTGATCCAGGGGGAGTCATCGGTTGGGAAAAGCGAGGCTGCTCTCGGTTTGATTGAGCGGGGCCACCGGTTGATTTCTGACGACGTGGTTCGTGTTAAGAAGAAAGAGGGATCCTATCTAGTTGGCTCGGGGCCGGAACTGACCCGCCACTTGATGGAGATCCGAGGGATCGGAATTATCAATGTCGCCCACCTCTACGGAGCAGTCTGCGTAAGGCCCGATAAGGGGATCGACATCATTGTAAAGCTTGAAGAGTGGGACGACCAACATTTTTACGATCGAGTTGGACTTGATGAAAAGTTCATCGATATTCTCGGCGTAAGCGTCCCTTACCATCTACTCCCAGTTAAACCGGGCAGAGACGTTGTCCTCCTTTTAGAGACAATTGCTCTTAATCACAGGTTAAAGGACATGGGTTATAACTCTGCAAAAGAATTCAACGCAAAATTATTAGAAACTATAGCAAGACGACAGAAAAAGAGGGTGACGCATGAAAATCGTGCGTAAAATTAAAGTTAAAAACTCGCTCGGCCTCCATACTCGCCCTGCTGCATCTATTGTGAAACTGTTACAACCGCGCAAGTCCTCTGTTTTTTTCGTTCACAAAAACGAGACGATCAATGCGCGAAGCATTATGAGTATTTTGATGTTGGCAGCGAAAAAAAATGCCGTGATCGAAGTGATTATTGAAGGGGAGGATGCCGAGCTCACTATGCAGCATCTTGTCTCGGCATTTGATATGGAATTTGGAGAAAAATGATGCCGCCTGGCAGCGAAGAAATCATCTTAAGGGGAATTCCGATCAGTAAAGGGATCGGCATTGGATTTCCCATTTTCTTTGCCAGCGCAGAAGATCAGGTTCCAGAAATCGCTATTCCTAAAAAAGAGATTGAGTTGGAGATCGACCGGTATCGGCGCGCGCTTGAATTAAGCCGCAAAGATGTCGAGATCCTCCAAAGGCTATCGCTCAACGAGGGGCCTCCTGAGATTGTTTCGATTTTAGGAACTCATTTAGAGATGATGCAAGACCCTCTTCTAACGAGCGTAATCGAGGATCGGATCCGAGATATGCAGAGGAATACCGAATCTATCTTTCACCGAATCGTGGAAGAATACAAGGCACGCTTCAGCACGCTTCAAGACCACTATTTCCAAGAACGGGTCCGTGATATCGTCGATGTTTCTCGGCGCATTTTGGGCCACCTCCGGCCGCTAGAACAGATCAAGATGGCTGAAGTGCCCCATAATTCGATTATTCTAACTCATGAACTCGTCCCATCGGAAACAGTGGAAGCGAACGCCTCGCTTGTGAGCGCCTTTGTCACCGCTGTCGGTGGAATTACCTCCCATGCAGCGATCATCGCCCGCGCTAAGGGGATCCCCTATGTGGCCAATGTCGACATCAAACAATTGAAGAAAGCGGAAGTCCATTCTCTCATCGTCGACGGATCTCAGGGGATTGTGATTCTCAATCCAACTCGCCAGACCTTGAAGAAGTACCAAGAGATCCAAAGAACTCATCAGATGAGCTATAAGATGCTCAAGAGCACCTCTCACCTTAAGGGAGAGACGATCGATGGTTATGAAGTGCGCATCTTTGCCAATTTGGAAAACCCGAAAGAGATCGATCAGCTTTTAAAGGCTGGCGCATGCGGCATCGGGCTATTCCGGTCTGAATACCTGTTCCTTGCCCGTAAAGCCTTCCCTTCTGAAGATGAGCAATTCGGCATTTATAAGAGGATGGTGAAATCGCTCAAAGGGCGCCCTCTTGTTGTCCGCGTATTCGATGTAGGCGGAGACAAGAAAGTGGATCTCCCTCCAAACTCTCCTGATGCAAAATACTTCAACTCGATCGGACCTGAACTCAACCCAGCCCTCGGCTGCCGCGCCATCCGCTTTCTTCTCCGATACCCTGAAATCCTCGATGCTCAGCTCCGCGCGATCATCCGGGCCAGCTATTTCGGCGAAATCCACGTTCTCATACCGATGGTTTCAGATATTTCGGAAGTGCGCATTGTCCGTAAAAAAGTGTTGGAAATCCAAGCCGATCTCCATCAGAAAGGGATCAAAACTGCGAAAAACATTCCGATTGGCTGCATGATTGAAGTCCCCTCGACTGCCATCATGTCGGACGCTCTTGCCGACGAAGTGGATTTTGTCTCCATTGGCACAAACGACCTCGTCCAATACGTCCTAGCCGCAGATCGGAGCAATTCCCACACTGCCGAACTCTATTTTTCAACCCACCCGAGCATCCTTCGTCTCATCAGAATGATCGTCGCCTCTGCCAATAGAGCCCGCAAGCCAGTCATTCTCTGCGGAGAGTGCGCGGCAGATCCTTCAATGATTCCTCTTCTCATCGGCCTAGGCATACGCGAGTTTTCAGTCGCAGCCCGCCATATCCCTCTCGTCAAACACACCATCCGCAAATGGCGAATTCTAGAAGCCTGCCGTCTGGCTGAAGGGGCGCTCGAGTACCCATCAGCTCAAGAACTTAAGCAGTATTTAGCTACTGAAACTATCCGGTAAGTCTTTAATATCATTTCTATTTAATATGCTTAGTTAATATAATTAACGTTATTCAAAAACGGAGTGTGGCTATGGTGGAAGCAATTAAAGATTTGAATACCTTTGTTGGGAAAATACCTGGAATTTTCCACGATACAAGCGTTGAAAATGAGGCTAGAGCTGATGAGTTCCTCAAGTTTTTACAAGACCATCCTGAATTTGAGGGGAGTCCGAGAGATTCATTTGTATTTTCGATATTCCGCGACAGCATAGTAAGCGCATATTTAAGAGATGGCGGAACCGACCTGATTGATATTATTAAAGAGAAAGCGCCATATCTTATGAATTATCCAGAGCAGTTGGACAATTTACTGACGATTTCGACCAATGATGCAAACGAGACTCTGAAGCACAGACCCTGGTAATCCTCGCTCTTATTTTTTTTCAACGCAGAGGAAGAAAGAGATAACCGAGAGAGATCGCAGAGGCGAGGGAAGCCCTCGCACTCCCAGAGAAATTTATATTTTTTTTGGGA
>JANPFC010000100.1:0-5196 GCA_031423235.1 Chlamydiota bacterium
TCTGCCCCTATAACCCCGGCAAAGGGATAAATCCCTTTGCAAACCCAGTATTTTTCCGGACGGAAAGTACTGAAAAGGAATAAACTATGAAGCAAACAAATTTAGTCGAAAAACCTGTCTAGACAAAGGGGTCCACCATAGAGGGACGGCGATGAAGCCGCAGCGGCTGTGGCACGATTGGAACTCTCTGATGACGAAGCTGCTGCAGAAGTAGATCCATTGGTAATCCATGATAAATTAGTTTAATTCATAAGGGGCTGTCTTGTCCGCAGCCCTTTTTTCTCTCTTCCTCTCTAGTCTCTGCTCTTCACTCTGCGCTGATGAAAAAAATATGAGCTGCATTTTACACAAAGCTTCGCCCCTATTATTAATAATAATTTTCTTTATTTAGTATTATTTGTTTAGAGTTGATTATTTGGTGATTCTTAATTATAATATACAGCTCGGTGAACAGGGTATCTAATGGGTATAAGCGTAATATCAAAAGCTAATTATTATTCGAGCCAGTATGCAGAGCCCGAGACCAGGCCGGTTCTGTACAATGGGAGGGAAGCGCTTGCCCAAAGAGTCGAATCCATCGTTTCAAAAAGAAAAGAGCAGCGAGATTTTATTTTAAGCCAAACCGATTGGAAAGGGCGCTTTATGGTCGTTTCCGATGTCCTCAATGTTGGCTACATGGGCTTGCAGGGCGCACAGTACGCGGTCCCAACTATAGCAAAGATTCCAATGGTCTTCTGGTCCACGTTTGTTTGCGGCGTTCTCGCTGGAGGGGTCAATATTATCAATGGACTCATCTCCCTTCACGAAGCATGGAAGGATGGGTGCGATTCGCTCCTTAGAATCCGATTATTCATGGACGGAATCTGCCAAATTTCGATTGGTGCTATTATGCTTCTTGTTTCTCTTTCTGTAAAAGTGGCAGCCCTTGGCATGGTGGCAGCAGCCTTTGCGAATCCATGGATTCTCCCCGTGCTGTTCCTGATTATTGCCCTACCCGCACTCGTAGAGCTGGTGAAGCGGCAGGTGCAAATGCGCTGCTCAAATGATGATTTCATGACCCAATCGAATCTAAAAGAGCTGAAAAATACACTGGAAATTCCTGCCACATTTAAAAATGTCGTTAGAAAAGCTGAAATTATCGATAAAATGCAGTCGATCGAGTCAGAGTGGGGGATCGATTCTGCAATCGAGGCGATGCAGCTCTGGACTCATTTGCTCCGCAATGAACGGGAGCAGGCAAGAGCTGCTATTGATCGTTTGGAGGTTTGTAATTCGAAATGGAGGAGATCTCTCAATATCCGTTTAGCGGAACAGCTCTTATTAGTTGGCGGTTTTGGGTTGAGCATGATGGCTATGTGTCCAAGAGTCAATTCCGACCGGGTGAATGCGGCCAATTCCTTCTCTATGATGGGAGCTAGCGCTTTACCCATCTATCCAGATGCGGCTTGGCCAACATCAAGAAGCACTCCGATTGTCGTTCCTGCTTAATGCGTCCGCTAATAGGTCAATGTCTGGATTTCTTACAGGCCTAGCAACACCGTGCTGTTTAAGGAAGTCGTCGTAGTCGCGCAGGGCATGCATTTTATTCCAGATTGTTGACTTTTTTCTCCCCGACTTAATCCGCGCGCAAATCTCTTCAATCGAGATAAATTGACCATCAGCTTTCCGAAGATGCTTCATCATAAATGCTGCCGCGGATGTCGCAGAGCGTCCAGCTCCCCCTCGGCAATGAGACAGCGCTGGTTCTCCTGCTGAAATCGCAGGAGCCAGGAAGTCAGCCGCAAGATCCATTTGATCAGGCCTTAAGGGGGCATGATCTTCCGATTCATTGTTGAGGTATATGGCGCCTCTTTGAGCCCAGTCTTTCTCCGTCAAGGGGTTCGAAGGGCCTAGCTTATTCACTTCAAACTCTTGGTTGTTGGCTAAGACTCTAGTAACATTCGGCGGTATGCTGTTGCCTGGTCTATATTTATTGGGAAGGGCTCCCACGTATAGGATGGACCCTTCAGGGATCGGCTTGCCATCTGCCAGGGTCAGCCCCTGTAAAGAAATTTCATTATAGTTAGTTACCCAGGGCATCATCCTACAGATAGTCGACACCTCAAACGACATCATCTGTTTCTCAAATTTAGTTTTGCACATGTAATTGGCAATGTTCGCTCCAATAATTGCTATAAACCCAACGATAACGAGAGCTATGCCAAGGGCTGAAAGAACCCAGCCTCCGGGGTTAGTGGCTAGCAGGGCTATTAGGCCTGCAACAGAGACAGCAGTGATCATGGCCGGCTTTAAAAGCTGCGATTTTCGCGATGTTTCTTCAAGGGGACTGTATAAAGGAGCTGTTTCTGTTAAATTAATTGATGTTGTCATGAAAGTAATTATACACTAATTAAATTTATGAGTGTATTTTATTTTTAGTATTTGTTTTGTATAATGTATGGAGACGATTAAATTAAAGGCTTTTTTATGGCTATACAAAATACTTGGATGCCGGCAGTAGTTGCTGGAACAGTTGCGGGCGCTTATTCTGTAAAACAAATCTTGTCTGGCAGTATCTCTGGTTTGCTTAAGGGGGCTGTAGGCGGAGCTTTATCTGCTTTTTATCTACATAAAGATTCGAAATATGCGGGTGTTCCTATCGCAGTCGGTGTCGCTGCATCAGGTTGGAACGATTTAGCCAGATTGAAAATGAAAACTGGACTTTCCAAAATCCTCTTAGGCGCTGCTGTAGGCGTTGGGACTGGTGCTGTTGTCCAAGGACAGGAAATCGGCGAAATGAAACTAAAAAATGCAGCTACCGTGTCAGCAGCTGTCGCTGCAGCGGGATTAGTTCAGGCAACAGTTGAAGGCACCTGGACATACATTAAGCCAGTGTTGGTCGGAGTCTATGAGTGTCTAACTGGTCTATCCAGCTGCTGCGATAGAATGGCGAAAGATTCGGCACGAAATCGTGACCACCAACCTTATGGCACTGCTGTTCGGTACACTTAGAGGGTTGCCAGAATCAAGGCTCTTGTTTATAGTTTGCGGACATGGATCTGCAACTGAAGCAAGGGCTTTTTATTACGTTTGAGGGGGGCGAGGGGGCTGGCAAAACCACTCTCATCGAAGAGATCTCCCGTAAACTAACATCTGAAGGATACAGCGTCCTCAAAACTCGCGAGCCGGGCGGCACTAAACTCGGCGAGCATATCCGCACAATTCTTCTTCAGCACACAGAACCTGTCTCTCCTTATGGAGAACTGTGTCTTTTTCTCGCATCTCGCGCACAACATATTTTGGAAGTGATAGGACCTGCTCTTGAAGAGGGGAAAATTGTCCTTTGCGACCGTTTCAATGACTCATCAGTTGCCTACCAGGGAGCTGCCCGCGGCCTCGGCATGGAGAAAGTGGCGGAATTTTGCGAATTCATCTCTCAAGGTTTAAAGCCGAGTTTGACGATCTATCTCGATTTGGACCCTGAATTAGGACTCAGTAGAGCGGCGAAGGCGCGCAAGCAGGATCGGATCGAGTCGGAAACAATTATGTTCCATAAGAAGATCAGGGAAGCCTTTATTTCTATCCATAAGGCTGATCAGCATCGGTTTCGACTTCTTGATGCGACGATGACTCCAGAGCGGGTCTTTCAAGAAGCTATGAAATTCATCCATCCTGTAATATTAGACCATGTTTAATCACATTTTGGGCAACGACCCGATCAAAGCCTATCTGCAAAAAGCAATAGAGGAGAATCGTCTTCCTCAGACGCTCCTATTTGCAGGTCCGGATGGGATTGGAAAGAGTCTATTTGCAAAAGCTGTAGCTGCACTGCTCCTGAAATCACCGAGATCCGCAGATCTCCATATTCTCAAACCGGAAGGGAAAAGCGGCCAGTACGCAATCGATACTTTGAGAGAAATGATCGATAAAGAACATGCGGCCCCATTTGAGTCGCCCGGCAAGGTGTTTATTTTGGAAGATGCGGAACGGATGCAGCCTGCAAGCGCGAATGCTCTTTTGAAGACGCTTGAAGAGCCGACGCCAGATACGACGTTTATCCTCCTTTCAAATAGCCCTCAAGAGATGCTCCAGACCATTCTATCCCGCTGCGCGGTATTGACTTTTCAAGCGTTGACGGAAGAGGCGATCGCTTCTCTATTACACGCAAAAGGGCATCCGACCCGTTTTGCCAAGCTCGCCCACGGTTCGGCTGGAAGGGCCTTTGAGCTTGCCGAGCATCCTGAGTTTGAAGAGCACAGAAAGATCCTCTTTGCCCTTTTAGCCAATAGACCGTCCTATCCCGAGCTTTCATCGCAGCTGACCAAACTCGAAGAGCTTGTGGAAGAGGGGAGCGAGGAGGATCCAGTGAAGGTGAGCCGGAGGGTGGAGCATCTCTTTGCTTCCATTCTGATGTGGCATAGAGATCAGCACTTACGAAAGCTAGGCGGCCGCGATGAACTTCTGTTCTTCCCCGATGAGCCTTTGATAGATCCTGTTGAGTTGAAGCAGGTTGAAAAAGCGATTGAAAAGGCTAAGCTCGCGATTCAGCGTAATATGAAACTATCTATTTGCCTTCAAGCTTGTGTTGCTAATTAATTATAAATAAAACTAAGATAGCAATTAGAGTGAATTGTTATTTAGGGGTATTTATGGATAAACGTCGTGATAAAAAAGAGCTGCCGCAGTTGGGGAGCGAAATAAAACCATCCGATGCTCTGGCTCACGAACGGTTAGCTCATGAAGACAAAGACCCCATCTATCCAATAGACCCAATCATCGACGACAGCCCAAAAGGGAAAAAGCAAAAGCCTAATTAGAATTCGCTTTCGACCAAAGGTTCTATCCGGATCCTTACCGCATCATCTGAGGGCATTAGTTCGGGCTTGAAGCTTTTGTGCGCTAATTCGTTTACTTGTTCAGCGAATATGTCTCTTACTTGGGCTGAAGTGAGTCCAACAATTGCGAAGTGAGCATATGAGTGGCCGGCAAAGTTCGCTGGATTGAATGTCATTTGAAATCCGCTCTGACTTGCGATTAGAGACCGATTCAATACCTGCATAATTGTTTCGGCGTATTCGACGCCCTCTCTTCCGAATGTTCCTTCTACTTCTCTTGGATTATATACCCAATGTGATTCAAAAATTGGCCGATGGGCGGGATTGAAAGCTGCCTAAAATCGATTAAAAAAAAGGGGGGCGTATTGGTTTAATACTGCCC
>JANPFC010000101.1:0-9851 GCA_031423235.1 Chlamydiota bacterium
CGAGCTTGACGATATGCTGCGGCGCCTCCATCGAATTCCTGTTCAATTCTCTGAAATTCGGCATTTGTCATCCCCCCTTCCCTCCGTCTGCCGCCGGGTGCAGGAGGAGCTTCGTAAACCTCTGGCGCTGAATTATGCGCATTTCTTGCTTCTGGATCGTTAATAAGAGTGATTAAGACTGCAGCGCTCATCCCATGGCGATTTCGTATGTAAATACCAGTCCTGTTTTCGGGGCTCAGTGCGGCAATTGCATTCAGCACTAATACTCTATCTTGGGCGGTCATTGCATCAGTGATCAAGTTCTCTGTGAGTAAAGAAAGCAATTCCATGTTTTGAGGGGGGAGTGCGGCGACAGCATTCACCACCAGAGCTCTTTCTTCACCATTCATGGCGGGTGTAATCAGGTATCTGGCGCAGTATTGAGCATTATGCGCATGTCTTGCAGCTGGATCATTGATTAGCGCAACCAAGGCTGCGGCACTTAAGTGATAACTATTTTCTATGACAATGCCGATCCAGTTTTCTCTGCCCAGTGCGGCTAACGCATTCAGCACGAGTAGTCTATCCTCAGCAGTCATTGATCTTGTAATCAAGTTGCTGGCCAAGATAGAAAGCAACTCCAAGTCTTGGTCTGGAAATGCTCTGACGGCATTTAGTATTTTTGCTCTATCCTCAGCATTCATGTCATCCTTGATCAGCCTTTTGGCGGCGTTAAAATAGGCCTCCAAGTGTTGAAAGGGGAGTGCGGCAACGCCGTTCAGGATCAACACTCTATCCGCCCCATTCATGTCATGTAGGATCAATTGGCTAGCGGAGTTAAAAATGACTTCCAAGTGTTGAGCGGGTAGCGCAGCGACTGCAATTAATATCCTTATCTTATCCTCGCCATTCATCCGATAAGTGATCAGCCTTTCAGCGATGCCAAAAAATGCTTCCCTTTCTTGGGAGGGGAGTGCTGTTACGGCACCTAGCATCCTTAGTGTATCCTCGCAACTCGCATTGTGGCCGAGCAAGCGGTGGGTATTGGCAGAAATAGCAGCGCGTTCTTGGGGAGGGAGTGCGATCACTGCATTCAGTATCCTTAATTTTTCTTGAGCAGTCATTGAATGACCATTCAGGTCTCTTGCACAGTTATGAATAGCAGCGCGTTCCTGTGGGCGGATTGCGCGAACGGTGTTTAGCATCATTACTCTGTCCTCAGCATTCATGGTCTCATCGATTAGGCCAAGGCTTCGGATCTGGTCGCAAATAGCCTCCCGCTCTTCCTCTGGAAGTGCGGCAGTAGCGCTCAGAATCAGTAACCTGTCGTGAAAAGTCATGGGCGCTGCAACAAATCGGGATGCTATGTGATCAATGCGAACATTTTTGTCAGGGAATGCTTCAATAACCCTCTTCAATTGAAGCCGCTCGCTAGTGGTCATCGTATTTGAATCCAAAGAGCTGTACCATCCGGACAGTTCAGCTTTCTCGAGTATTTCTACTCGTCTCTCACCGGTCATTGTAGGCTCAAGATCTCTTGAGGCACGCCAAAGAAGTAGATTATTCGTGTCGCTAGCCCTGCCAACAGCATTCAAAACAAGCGCGATCTCCCTACCTGAGTTCAATCCACGAAGCAAGGAGCGGGTTTCTTCCAGTTTGTCGAGAGAGGGGATGGAGGCAAATGCATTCAGAATCAACACCCGCTCATCAACTGGCATGTTCTCCTCAAACAAATAGTAGGCTTTATTGCAGTATTCTCGTTTTTCAGGGGGAAGTGCTGCAACTGCAAGGAGTATTTTCGCTAAATCCTCGCCATGATTCAGTCCATTATTAGCATAACCTGCCTGATGAGAAATCTTTCTCCATTCTTCAGCCGAAAGATTTTTTGCGGCCACAGCACTTACAATCATTTCTCTCCCTGTAGGGCAGTATCGGCTCCATACTATGCTCCGAGTTACACAGCAAACATCTTGTCTTTTGGAGGGATCAATTGCTTCTACGGCAGATCTGATCTTTAGTTTATCCTGGCCGCTCATATCTTCAGTAAAGAGGGCTTTTGCCTCTGGAGGACTAAACATGGTTCTAAATGAATTTAAAAGCGAAGGCATTATTACCTATTTATTAGATTTATTTGACCGTATTAGTACAATATTATGTCAAAAAAATTAATAAATCTAATAAATAATTTACTATGAATATATAAAGACTTTTTTTAATAACCTAGGGAAGTCTTGGTTATTAAGCAGATGGGAATGGATTTAAAGGGATATTTAGGGTGGGGGTGGCCCCACCCTGAGAGAGATTAAACGCGTTTGCCGGCTTTGCGCATCTGCTGAACAGCAGCGGCAACACCCTTCTTGTCGATCGTCCGGAGTGCGGCTGTCGATAGGCGGAGTGTAACAAATCGTTTTTCTTCAGGAATCCACAGACGTTTTTCCTTCAAATTAGGTAAAAATCGACGGTTGGTGCAACCTGTAATTTTAAGGCCAATCCCTTTTTTCTTTTTCGCAATACCGCGCAGTGAGTAGCTGCGGCCTGAGCTTGGTTTTTTCCCAGTGAGAGCACATTTTCTAGCCATAGTCAGTTCCTAAATATATATTGACCGTTCATCATAGCACTTTGAGCCCTTTTGCATCAATTATATACTCAACGTGCCTCAAAAACCGCCGGGTATTTGACAACCCGCCGCTCCAGGAGGCGGGGGGCAGCCTTAAAATTTTCGTTGATATTGCCCCGCAAATTTAAATCGAAAGTTGGCTCAAAAGAACCAGAAAATCGACAGAAACTTTTTATTTAGATAGGTTCACAGGCGCGCAGGCATCGGGAGCCACTTTTTGCGCTTTCCGGGCCTTGACTGTTGATCCTGTTAGGGTGTTTGTCAAAGTGTTTGGGTAGTCGGGGTCATTGCTGGGGGCTACTTTGATTTCAGAGGGGGTGATCCAGCTTTGAGTGATGGGTCTATCCGGGGTGTCGATTTCCCATAGAGAGTTGTCGCTGAGGCGGACATAGCGGCCCCCTTTGAGAATTTCCTGTATGATCGGGCCCGTTTTTTTGTTTTGTGTGACTAGTTTTTTGGAATGGTGGTCTTCTATCCACTCTTGAAGGGCGGCCCGCTCTTGGATGGTGAGCTTAGTGATGCCTGTTTCCTGCATCTCTTCTTCGCTCATATTTGTATCGAAAGCAATGGCCGCGGCCAGCAATAAAGTCAGCATAGCATCCTACTTTTTTAAAACGATTATAGGAGAGCTGGGCGATAGATTCAAGAACCTATCCTAATAAAATAATCCAGAAAATCGACGAAACACTTTTATTAGGATAGGTTCAAGAACCCTTGACTTGAAGGGTGTAGAGGAGCTGGTCTGTATCGGCAGGCCCAACTATGGCGAGTTCTGCAACTATCGGCTTAACTGGGGGGGCTTCAACCCCTTTCATCGAGCCCATTAAAATCACAAATAGGGCGGCAAAAGTTTTGATTTCAGTTTTAGCTATAAATTTCCCCAAACATTGCTGTCTTCCGGCGCCGAAAGTCACTAGTTTGACACTGCTTTCTGGATGCTCCAAAAATCTTTCAGGATGAAATTCAGTTGCATCTTCCCCCCACTCATCGCCGCGCCTTTGGCTTGCCATCAGGTTAAAATGAATTTCATCTCCCGGTGCTATATGGAGATCCCCAATTTGGAGGTTTTTTTTCGCGACCCGGCTCACATCGGGGAGGATCGGGTAGAGGCGGGCTGTTTCTAAAAAGGAGGCTTCCAACCACTTTGAATTTTTAACAAATTCCGATATGGAGAGGCTTGTTTCTTCGCCTGATAAAGAATAATTCTCTTTCCACTCTTGGTGCAGTTGCGAGCGTAAATCAGGATGGCTGTTAATGAGCTCCATGTAAAAATTGAGAAAGCCGATGCTTGTGTGGGTCGCGGCAAAGAGCAGTACGATGGCCGTGCTTACTATTTCTTCTTCGGAAAGGGTTTTATCTTTTTGTAGAATATCGAAAATTCGACCGGGTTTTAAGCCGCCTCTGGCAAAGAGAGCTCTTATACAGAGGGAGAGAGCTTCATGCGATTCATTTTGCGGCGTTGCATTAATCTTATTTAGCACTTCAATAAGGTCAGATAATTCAGCAGATGCAGGAATACCTAAAAAAGTTTCGATGAGCACTGTATGAATGAAGAGTGGAATGGCGCTGGAAAGCGGCTTTTGTTCTTTTTTTATTTTTGACAGACTGGCCAATGCAGAAACTGCGATTTCTTTCATTAGTGCAGGCGATTGTGCTGAGCGGGTCGAAAAGAATTGTTCAAGAGGCTTTCGCAAGCGGGCATGATCGCGGTGAAATAACATGTTATGGGTTCCAACTAGAGCGTCAAATCCAGCATGGAGCCCTGAATGAAGGTGATCTCCATCTCTCGGGATTTGCAATCCAGCTTTAATGAGATCTCTATCTGCAATTACATGCGCTCTTTTTACCGTTGGAAAAAGGTAGTAGCTTCGATTGGAAAAATCCACTTCTTCAAAAGTGATGATTTTATCTTGTACGGTGACGGCTGGGGCTGCAGCTAAACGGAAATGCTCTGTGACTTGGGCCGCAAGGGGTTTGACCGGTTTTCTTGTAACTCTCTGATAAAGCCCATGTAGACAAGCTCTTGTATAATGGAGACCGTTAAGCGCCCATCCCGATAAACTATTTCCGTTTGTAATTATTGTTGATGCCATAATTGCGGTTAATTATAGCAAATTATTTATTATAATTAAATATGTGTTATTTGTTGAATGGGTTTTGTTTCGTGAAGCGATTAGCTCCGTAATCGCTTCAATAGATGGTGTATCGTGGGTGCTCGTTTAGCGTTCATCTAGTGATTTAAACGTTTCGTTTTAAGTAGTTTAAATAAGTAGTTGCTAGTGAGGCGATAAGGAGCTATAATCGCTTCAAGATATGAATAGATGGATTTGGCAAAAAGAGCGGTGGCCGAAGTTTACTTGGCAGGCCGATACATTACTTCCTTTGATCGGTCAGGCCCGTTTGGCTCAAGGGAAGCTTTTGGCCAAAGTGAATGGCATTGGTTTCGAACAGAGCCGCGAGGCTAGCGCAGACGTATTGACAGAAGAGGCTATGAAAACCTCTGAAATTGAAGGGGAAGTCCTTAATCGCGACTCGGTTCGTTCATCCGTTGCCAAACACCTTGGACTTTCCACTTTCGGACTACCCGAGCCTGGCAGAGCGGTTGATGGGCTTGTGGACGTTCTTTTGGATGCAACGAGAAATTACAGCTCGCCGCTGACGGCAGAAAGGCTAAAATCATGGCAGGCCGCCCTTTTCCCAACGGGCCGTTCCGGCCTTTTTCGCATCCAGACGGGTGAGTGGCGAACCGGCGAGGAGCCTATGCAGGTTATCTCAGGCGGCATGGGACAGGAGAGGGTTCATTTTGAAGCGGTTCCGAGTCTATCCGTTGAAAAGGAAATGCAGCAGTTTCTTTCCTGGTGGGAACTTAGCAATGGGCAGGAAGATGGGCTTGTACGAACAGGGATAGCCCATTTCTATTTCATCACCATCCATCCATTCGAAGACGGCAATGGGCGCATTGCGCGCGCATTAACCGATATGGCCTTGGCCCAAGATGAAAAAATTCCCACCCGTTTTTATAGCCTCTCGTCTCAGATAATGAAGGAAAGGAAGCATTACTATAATGTTTTAGAGCGGTGTCAGCGTGGGGATTTGGATATAACCGCCTGGCTCAGCTGGTTTTTAGGTTGCTATACAAGAGCCCTTGATAGCGCGATAAAGTTAGTTGCTAAAGTGTTTGTAAAGGCCACATTCTGGCAGCATTTTGGCCACGTTTCTCTGAACGAACGGCAAAGAAAAGTCGTCAATCTTCTTCTCAATGCAGGGGTCGATGGTTTTGAGGGGGGATTAACAACTCGAAAGTATGTATCCATTGCAAAGGCTAGCCGAGCGACAGCTTTTCGCGAGATCGATGATCTCGTTGAAAAGGGGCTTCTCGTTCAAAATCCTGCTAAAGGCCGCAGCACCAGTTACGATCTCAACTGGGCCGTGTGTTTGTGAACTGTCAAAATACGGGTCGTTATGGCTCTGGGCAGGCTCTCTGAAGGGCTGAGCGGAGCTCTTTAAGGGCGCGTGGTTTGTGGTCTTTCGCGAAAACGAGCTCTTCAGAGGCTTTTAGGTGGACCCAAGCTTTATTGAAATTGCGGCGTTGGAAATTGATCGCTGCAATGTAGTAGTTTACAGTGGGGTCTTGGGGATTCATTGCGATGTATTTTTCGAGGATGGGGAGGGCCTCTTTTTCTCTTCCTAGCTGCAGCCAGGTGGTAGCGAGGTGGAATACTCCCTGTCTGAATTTAGGGAACTGTTCGACCACTTTTTCGAGTTTTTTCTGTTTTTCAACAATCGAATCGCGCCCTTCATTCACTTCGGAATAGATCGCCTGTATCGCATCGGCGTTGGCAAGGCCTGCGAGGAAGTCTTCGGTGACTGTGTCTCCGACGATGGCGTGATCGGGGACGACCCCTTTGACTTTTTTCAAAAGGTTCCGCCCTTCTTCTTCTCTTCCGACAAATAGGTAGTTAAATCCCAAAAACATGTTGAGGAGATAGTCGTCGCCGCCGAGAAATGGGCGGGCTTTTTCATAGAGAGCGATGGCAGTTTTTGGATCTTCTCTATGCCAGCTCACTGCGGCTTGGTTCATGAACGCGAGACCAATGACTTGTTTGATGTCCCTTTTTTGGAGCTTGCGCGTTTCCATTCCCAAATACATCTCGGAGGGGACGTCGATTCCTCTAGCAGTAGTCTCGATATTGAGGATTTCTCCATTTGGATCTACGTAGCGGACGTAGATGTGGCCCGGCGGGGTGATCGCCTCGAGATTAACGCCAAGGCGCTGAGCAAGGCAAAGATACAAAATCGAAACGCCCAAGCAGACACCGCGCCTGCTATCGAGTACAGAGGGAAGGAATGTGTAAATATCGATGTCTTTGGCGTGGAGGGAATGGGGTGGAAAGCGGAAGCGCATCTCAGAGAAGATGTAGTCGTTCATCGCTCGGATTTTTTCAAGCGGCGTTGAGTCCTGATTTAGCCGCGCATAGATTTGGAGGGCCATCAGGTCGATATTCGCCTCGTAGCTCCGTACTTTTTGCTTTGCGTCGGGATTGGTGCCCATTTCTGCAAGGAGGAGGCCTCTTGCTAGGTCGATCTCTTCGACGGGGAGCTTCATCATGGCGGATTCGTCCCAAAGGCCGTACCCTTTCAATTGCCGGTTTAGGAGGTGGCGGGAGAGCTTGTCGATGACGGTTAGCTGTTCGTCGTTTAAGATCGGGGCGCTATCTTGGGTGCTTCTATTGACAAAGTTGATGAGGGGTTTCGGGTCGAGGGAGGGGAGTATGAGTTCGGGATCCCAATCGGCGCAGCCGCCGCTCAATAGCTCCCAAGCGTGCTTTAGTGCTTGACGCCCTTCAGGGGTCTTGGGGTAAAGCTCGTAAAAGGCGAAGTGCTGCGACACGGAGGTAGGATCCAGTGTCGAGTAGAGCGAAGAGAGAGAAGCTGCGAGTAGGAACATCAAGTGCAAGCGAATACCCCTTTTTTTCGGAGCATATGTCAAACCGCTGATTTATACCAAAGTTGAAAATTCTGTTCGAAAAACCCAAGAGCTTGCTGGGCCGTCCAACGCTCTTCTGGGTTTACGCGGAGCATCCCCTTAAGGAGTTGTTCTACGGCCGGGGAGAATTGCCGAGCGGCTATATACCCATCGATCTTCTCTTGCGTTTGGTAAAAGGGGGTATTTCGTTTTAATGACCCTTTTCCATACCTTAGCCAAGGTAAGGTGGTTATCCGTTTGTTAGCGGGTTGTTGAAGGATATGGTAGAGCATAACTCCTACCGGCCACACATCCCGCCTTTCATCAGGGGGGATTTCATCTATGATTCTTCGGCCTTGGATCGTCTCTGGCGCAGCCCATGTACTTGAAATAATGGTCCCCTTAGCATCTCCTTTCCCAGTGAATGTGTCTAGGTCGCTGATGACAGCCTCCATGCGGTTATTTTCTCTTCGAGTCAAAACATTGTCGGCCGTGAGATCTCCGTGCATCCCCCTCTTTGCAATTTCGACAAGTCCCAGAAGGAGGTGATGGGTAATATCAAATGTATCTTGTTCTGATAGCGCGTCATTATCTCGTATCAGGTAGTAAATGTCTTTCTGGTAGGCTGGGTGATACGAGACTGCCTTGGTTTTTCCCATTTTGTTTACGTATACAGAGGTTGCAAGCGTGTTGATGACCCCTTTTTTTTCTCTGAATAGCTCTAGATTTTGGAAGATCCGTTCTCTATTTTCTGGGTCTTTGCAAGTTCTCCGAACGATCGCCATCCCATTGCGGGTGGCCGATTTTTTTATGACCGAAAAGCCCCCCTTTCCCATGAATTTTCGGTCATCATAAGCGATAAAACCACCACGGGTGACAAGAACGCTTCTGGGAATATTGTAAACCCTTTTAGATAGCCGTATATCGCGGTTTTGTTCTCTGGCTTGTCTCACAATCTCATCGAGCGGAGCCATTTGATCTTTGTCTCTAGAGAGCATCGGAACCATTTCGTTCCCGTCGGCGGGGCCATTTTCTGGCGGCTGAAATGCGATCCTGTCCTTGGCGAGATCAATAATCCGCTGCAAGCGGCTTTCTTGCGAGGCTTTCAGAATGACGCTCTCTGGCAAATGAAACCGTTTGATTAGGCTCTGTAGATTCAGCCAAACACGCTGACATTTCCCATCGATCAACATGAGGAACGGGACTTTGTTGCAATGGCAGAAATTGCTGAGCGTTCCTGCTATTCTATACTCGTCATCGGGTAACTGATCGAAACCTATCCGGGTTGTTTTGGATCCCTTGCTGATGATGCGGTTCCCGTTTCGGATGGGGGGAGCGGAGCTAGTTTCTATAAAACCTTTTGGCGAATTTGTGATTTGTAAGGCGCTCATCGTTAGGGCGGAAATAATAAATTTTAAGGAATTTCTAGTCGACTGAAAAGAGTGGAACTCATTAGAATATTGCCCCATGGCAGCATTAGGTATTGCTAAAGGGAAAGTTTGCGATTGGAAAGCGTTCGTCAGTCTTCCAACCAAGGCAAGAGGCGACCGGGTGGAAATCCTCCATAAATCGGGAACGAGGATTCAAGCGTTATTTGATGGAACCGTTCAGGCTCCTATGGAGAACGCTGCTCCTGGGCTTCGATTCAAGCATAGGGGCATTCCAGTCAACTATTTCGAGGGTGTCAATCACATCAGAGAGGCGATTCAAACGATTTGTCTGATCGGCCAGGCTTTTGATGAAGAGGGAAGTCCAATTTGTCCGGACGTCATTATCGATATCGACACCTTGAGAAGAAGGAGTTCTTCACGGGAATCTTAATAGCTGTTGACTTCTTCTTCCTTTACGAAGGGGGGATGTCAACTTTTCACCCATATCAATTGAAAAGCTCTTCCAATCAATTATCGAAAGATCCGAAGCAAGGAAAATGGTTGTATTCTAGAGACAATAACTTCGTGAAATGTTATATGGATCGGTATGAAAGTTTTCTATTTAGCTGTTTGCTGGGGAAGCCTAGCGGCCTTGCCTCAAGTGCCCATTGAGACTGCGGGAGACGCCGATTTTGTCCAGCCAAATCCAAACACTCTACAGGTAGTTGCCGGCGACCGAACCATCATCGATTGGTCCGAGTTTTCAATTGGAGAGAGTGAGAGGGCTGAGTTTATTCAGCCGTCAGCTACAGCATCAGTTGTGACTACTCCCCCGCCTAAAGGCCTTGAAGTTACCCACATTTTTCTACAGCCCAGGCCATATCTAAAAGCCGGAGCCATCCGCCCCAAAGGGTCTGCC
>JANPFC010000102.1:0-9263 GCA_031423235.1 Chlamydiota bacterium
TCCAATACATCTTGAGAGATGAGACGGTTCACCTGAACTTTGGGATCGATCTGATCAATGGAATCAAAGAGGAGAACCCCTCATTGTGGTCTCCTGCCTTCCAAGATTCTGTTGTTGAGAAGATCAAAGAGGCTGTTGAGCTCGAGATCAAGTACGCTGAAGACTGCCTCCCTCGCGGCATCCTGGGTCTTACCGCCCCGATGTTCCGCGACTACGTGCAGCACGTGGCTGACCGCCGCTTTGAGCGTATTGGACTTAAGGCGATCTACCGCTCTAAAAACCCATTCCCATGGATGAGCGAGACAATTGACTTAGGTAAAGAGAAGAATTTCTTCGAGACTCGAGTGACAGAGTACCAGTCAGCATCAAATCTGACCTGGCATTAAAGAGAAAGGGGGGATCTCTCCCCCCTTATTTGACCTAGATTTTCGGCTTGTTGCCTTTTCCGCAACCGCATCCGCCGGCTGCCGGCTTGTCTGTCTTGGAGTCAGTTCCAACAGCCACTTGATCGCCAGCATCGTCTGTAGTTGTGATTTCTACTGGTGCTTCTGGAGCAGCAGTAGTTTCTTGGCTGTAACCTGCAGCAGCGCAGCAGCAAATCATCATCGAAGCTATCAAAAAACGCATAAAAACCTCCATTTTTCAGATTATGCGGAACGAGCCAAGATATTAAATCCCGATTTAAATGTATAGAAATTTCTTTCCTCCAACAAATCATAATACATTAACAACAACCACATTACGATTTTATATATGACGTATATTCAAATTATAATACAATTAAGATATACAACAAAACTGAACTCATGCTCCCATTTCCAAAAAAAGAAACCACCCCTGATTTTTCTAAACCCGAAGTGCAGCAGGCGTATGTGCATGATGCGCAGGACAGTAAGAGCTTGATGCAAAAGGAGCTCGATGTCAATCAAGCCGAGCAAGTCCTTCTCAAGAAGCGGATCTCGCTGATGAAGACATTAGTGAACGACATTCCCGCATCGGATCCTCAGTACAGCATGCTCCTCTTACAGGTGCAGATGGACCAGATCGAGATAGATGAGCTGAAGAACCGCGAAATCCTTCTCATCCAGCAACTCTCCGACTAGAAATCGACAAATTCTCTGCGGCCCTCTGCGTACTTTGCGTCTCTGCGGTGAATTTTAAATCCGGTATAATTCATCCAATGCACCAAAGATCCATTACTAAAGGATTAGAAATTCACCGCAGAGACGCAAAGTACGCAGAGGGTCGCAGAGTAAATTTTTCTATTTTGCAATAAAACAATGTTTGATACGGTGTGTTTCTCAGAGGTGAAACATGACCAAAGAAGATCAAGAACCTGTCGAAAGATTGGAAGAAATCATCGCCCACCCGGCAGACAGAACCTTTAACGCCCTGCACGACAAAGGATTAGTCGCAAAAAAGGAACTCAACGACGAACGGCGCGAGCTGGCGGACCTCCTCAGCAAACTCCCCGCCTCTCCCACAAAACCTGGAACCAAAGAACACGCTGCCTACGTCCAAACCCAAAAACAGATCCAATCCATTAAAGAGAAAATCACCAAAGCACATGACGCTCTCATGGAAATCTTAAGAAGCGAAGAGAAAATCAGTCGGGAAATCCAAGAAAAAGATTCGTAAGACCATGTAATTTAATTAGTATCGATTCAATTTAACTTAATAATACGAATTGTTATATAGTTACGTTTAGAACGATCTATGAGGAAAGTCATGGCCAAACGAAAAGTTGCCCGTAAAAAAACTCGCCTATCTGCTAGAGGAAAAAAAACTGCTGCTAAGGCTAAAAGAAAAAAAATAGCCGTTAAAACTGTTGAGTTTAACCGAAAAGCGCAGTGGAAAGCCTATAGAGAGCTCCAAATGAGAGCAGACAAGGCTTGGGACAAGTTCCGCGCTGATGTAAGAAAGAACGCAAAATCAGACATTCTCATCCGAGACCACAACCACCTGCTCTTGCTTCTTGGCGAGTGCAACTACATGGCCCGGGAATGTATGCGCATAGCGAATAGAGGAAAAAAAGGGCGCAGATAACCGTTTAGTGATATAGTAGACATACTATGACTAAACGTTCTCCTGTACTTGATGCCGTCGGACAAGGTTATAAGGACTTTGTCATTACAAAGTATTTGCCGCTAAGCGAACTGCAAAGCGCGCTTGTCGAACTCGTGCACGAGCCCACAGGGGCTCGCGTCACCCACATCGCCAATGACGACCCCGAAAACCTCTTCTGCCTCTCCTTCCAGACGCTCCCCTACAGTTCAAACGGGATCGCCCACATTTTAGAGCATACAGTTCTTTGCGGCTCCCGCAAATTCCCCATTAAAGACCCGTTCTTTGCCATGACGCGGCGGAGCCTCAATACCTACATGAACGCCCTCACGGGCCAAGACTTCACCTGCTATCCGGCGAGCTCTCAGGTCGAAAAGGACTTTTACAATCTCCTCGAGGTCTATTTAGACGCAGTGTTCCATCCCGAGCTAAAACATGTGAGCTTTTTGCAAGAAGGGCACCGGCTCGAATTTGTCGACCCAAAAAACCCGAAAGGGCCGCTCCAATTCCAGGGAGTGGTCTACAATGAGATGAAAGGAGCCATGAGCTCCGTAGAGTCCCGCCTTTGGGAAGCCCTCTCAAAAAGGCTAATCCCCGATTTGCCCTACTCTCATAATTCGGGAGGAGATCCGAAGGTAATCCCCTCTTTGACTTATCAGGAACTAATCGATTTCCACCGTGAATTTTACCACCCCTCCCGCTGCCTCTTCTTTTTCTATGGGAATTTGCCTCTGGTTAAGCACCTCGACTTCATCGAAAAAACGTTGTCCCAAGCAACCAAGATCGCCCCATTGCCGCCTATGGCAATGCAGCCGAGATTTGAAACTCCCGTCATCGCCTCGGACCGCTACCCGATCAATGAGCAGGAGCCCCTCGAGAAAAAGACCCAAGTGATCTTTTCTTGGCTCACCACCCCCATTTCGAATCAAGGGGAGATCCTCGCCCTTTCCATTTTGGAAAGCGTACTCACCGATACAGACGCCTCCCCTCTCACCATGGCTCTTCTTAAATCGGGCCTCTGCACTCAAGTTGAATCCTCCCTAGATATCGAAATGAGCGAGATTCCCTGGACGATCGTCTGCAAAGGGTGCGATGAAGAGGACGCTGCCAAATTGCAAGAAGTCCTCTTTGAAACTCTAAAAGACGTCTCCTTTACTCCCGAAGAGATTGAAGCCTCGATCCATCAGCAAGAGTTCCAAAGGACCGAAATCGGAGCCGAAGGGGTCCCATTCGGCCTCACCCTCTTCATGAGGGCCGCTCTCATCAAACAGCACGGCAGCGAACCTGAAAACGCTCTTCTGATCCACAGCCTCTTCGACGAACTCCGCGCCCATTTACAGGATCCAAACTACCTCCAGAATCTCATGAGTAAATACCTCATTGACAATACCCACTTTGTCCGTTTGACCTTGAAGCCCGATCCCCATTTAGGCAAAGAAGAGATCGAAGAGGAACAAATGAGGCTGAGCGAGATCAGAGCCTCTTTAACTGAGTCGGAAGAAAACAAGATCGTGGAGCAATCAGCCAAGCTTGCCGCCTATCAGGAAGAGGTGGAAAACCAGTGCCTCGACTGCCTGCCCAAAGTGACGCTGAAAGACGTCCCCGACCACGCCCGAGACTTCCCCCTCATCGATAGAGGCACCGCGCTTCATCACTCCTGTTTTACGAACCATATCCTCTACGCCGACCTCATTTTTGAGCTCCCCGAATTAAAAGTAGAAGAGCTCCCCCTCCTCTCCCTCTTTGCAAAACTCCTTCCAGAGCTCGGCTGCGGCGGACGCGACTATGCGGAAACCCTCGCCTATCAGCAATCCTATATCGGCGGATTCGACGCATCGCTGGCTCTCCACGTCACTCAAGCTAATCCCGACGTGTGCAGACCCGCATTTTCCCTCCGCGGCAAGGCCCTCTACCGCAATGCAGAGAAACTATTCCGCCTCTTCTCCGACTTTGTCAACACCATCGACCTCACTGACAAAGAACGGATCCAAGAGTGGCTCTCCCAGCACGCCACCGAGCAACAAGAGAGACTCAGCCGCGCGGCGATGAATTATGCCATACAAACATCCCTAAGCGGCCTATCGGTACCCTCTTTCGTCTATGATCAGTGGCATGGAGTCCCCTACTACCATTCTGTCCTCCGCTGGGCTAAAAAATGCGATGACAAATTCATCCACTCGCTGAAAGAGATGGCCGGCAAGGTCCTTGGCGTCCAAAATTACCATCTGATCCTCACCTGCGATGAAGAGCAGTATGTCCACCTGGAAAAACAGAAGTTCCACGACCTGAAAATGCCCAATAAGCCTTACCAGCCATGGACCGGCAAATACACTCTGCCGAAGCCGGAGCCGCAAGCCCGCTTCATCGCCGCTCCCGTTGCATTCACCTCCCTCGGGATGCGCACAGTATCCTATAACGATCCCGACTCTCCCCTCCTCCTCATTTCGACAGAGTTGATGGAAAATCTCATCCTCCACAAAGAGATCCGGGAAAAAGGGGGCGCCTACGGCAGCGGAGCCAACTACACTCCAAGCACCGGCAACTTCCACTTCTCCTCTTACCGCGATCCCCACCTGAAAAGCACCGTCGACGCCTTCCATAAAGCATTGGAAAAAATCGGCGCCAAAAAGTTCAATGAACGGGAACTTGAAGAGGCCAAGCTCGGCGTATTGCAGACGCTCGACGGTCCGATTCCTCCAGGGAACCGGGCAATGGTCGCCTACTCATGGAAGAGAGCTGGACGCACTTACGAATTAAGAGAAGAATTCCGGAAAAAGGTACTGACCGCAACGCGGGAAGAAGTGGCTATAGCCGTGAACAAACACCTTCTCGATAAAGAAGGAGTCTTAGTTTCATTCCTCGGCAAAGATCTCTATGACAAGGAAAAGAAAAAGCTGAAGACTCCCCTAACTGTACTCCCTATTTAGCGGGGGGCTTGGGGCGCGCGGGCAGCCGTTTGTCCCTCTGAATAGCCTATCGTATGGCCTGTTGAATAGCCCGAAGAATACCCTTTGCTGTGTCCTTCGCTATACCCTAGATCATACCCTTCATTATAAATCTGAATCGTGAAGTCTGATGGGTGGACAGGTGTTGCAAAAAGGATTTTCTCAGTCCGCGTGTTGACTAAGATGTGGGAGTGGCTTTTAATCGCATCTTCATTCGATGCATCGGAATCATTCACCCGCGCATTTCCATACTTCGGATAAGCTTCAAACTCATCGCCAAGCGTCCAGAGAGCGACGGTGCAATCGTAGTTTTCGGGTACATAGATCTCATCTCCAGATATCCACTCAAGAGGGGTTCTCCATCTTTTAATAAATGAAGAAACCTTCCAAAAAGTGCCGTCTGAAAAAATAAAATAGCCGCGCGATTCGGTGGGTACAATTTTAGCGACAAGCGCCATACTCGGTTCAGCATAAGCTGCAGTGAAAGCAAAGAGTGCAAAAAGAACTTTTTTCATAGAGACTCCATTGAGAAGTGGAGAACTATAAAACTATTGAGAATTTGAGGTCAATTTCTTATAGTATTGCTGACGCAAGAAAAGGTGTTCTCATGACAAAGAAATTGATGATTATTTTCTTAGGAGCGTTTGCTCTCGCTGCCGCCGCACCAGTAGAGATGCCCAAAAGCACTTCTCTTTTGGAACAGATTTCTGAAGCCATCGCTGAACTTGCCGACAGATCCATGCCGGCAGCCGTTTCAATCAAATGCACGCTCTGCGCAGGCCAAGGAAATGGCGCCAATCCGCTCGACATGTTCGGCGACGATCTCTTTAAAAGATATTTCGGCCCCCAATTCCCTCAACAGCAGCAACCCCAGCAGCAGCAAACTGCCGGCGGTTCGGGATTTATTGTTAGCTCTGATGGATACATCGTCACAAACAACCACGTGATCAAAGATGCGACCCAAGTTACAGTGGTCCTCAATGACGGACGGGAGTTCGAAGCTATTGTGAAAGGCTCCGATTCCCGCACAGACCTCGCCGTTTTGAAAATTGAAGCGGACAATCTCCCCTACCTCATCTTCGGAGACTCAGACGCTTTAAGAGCAGGCGACATGGTCTTTGCCGTCGGCAACCCATTCGGACTAGAAGGGACCATCACGCAAGGGATCGTCAGCGCAAAAGGGCGCCAAGATTTAGGGATCGCCACCTATGAAGACTTCATTCAAACAGATGCTGCCATTAACCCCGGCAACTCGGGAGGCCCCCTCCTCAACGCACGTGGCGAAGTGATCGGCGTCAACACCGCTATTTACAGCCGCAGCGGCGGATACATGGGGATCGGCCTTGCAATTCCGAGCAAAATGGTGCAGCCAGTCATCGACCAAATCATGGACAAGGGAACTGTCAAAAGGGCCTATTTAGGGATTGTTTTGCAGCCCATCGATAAAGAGCTCTGCGATGCCCTGGGACTCGATAAGCCCGAAGGGATCCTCATTTCCGATATCGTCAAAGAATCGCCAGCAGCCAAAGCGGGCCTGCAGCAAGGGGACATCATCACCCAGTACAACGGCAAGCCAGTCAAAAATGTGAATAAATTCCGCAATGACATTGCCATGATGAGCCCTGGAACTACCATTCAGCTCAAGATCCTGCGCAATAATAAGCCCCAAGTGATCGCCGTTGAGCTCGGCTCGCAGAATGATGGCGAAGTAATCACAGCGGAAGTGACGCAGAAACTCGGCATTGAGCTGGAAACTCTGACGCCAGAAATGGCAACCAAGCTCGGATATGCTGCCGATGTATCAGGAGTGGTCATTTCTAAAGTGAAACCAGGTTCTGCCGCTGCTATGGCAGGCTTAAGACCCTCATTCCTGATCACAGGGGTTGCGATCGACTGGAATAATCAGAAGCCAGTGAAGAATCTTGGGGAATTCGATGCAGCTTTACAGCAGCTCGGAGACAAGAAGTACGTTATCTTGATTGTGCGCCACCAAAACTTCCAGCGCTACTACACCATCAAGCTAAACTGACTACTGAACTGAACAGTTATCAGTAACCCGCTTAAAGCATGAATCCTTATGGCGAGCTGCCGCTGGCGCGGCAGCTTCGGCCTCCTCTATCGGGCATCTCCCCCCTATTAGAAGAGTCCTGTTTCTTGGATCCGTGAAAGTCCTTTCGAAAGTGCGAAGATTTTGAGTCCCTCCCATATCGATAATTCCAAAAGAGACCTTTCTAAATAGTCCGCTAAACTCACGCTCAGAAAGCACCTCTACATAAAGCTGAGAAACCTGTTTAGGGTCGTTCTCAAATGCACCGCATCCGAATGCGCCAAGTAGGAGAGAATCATGCCCATTTCTGTAAGCTTCTCTGAACATATCGCGCATCTTCTGCTTTGTCCCTTCGACATAATCCCGCTCGCTTGCCGGCTTGTCAAAACCGCCGCCATGTCTTGTATTACAATTGTAGGCAGCTGAAGCATATACGGAACAAGCAAATGGCTTATGATACGCGTACCCTTCTTCAGGGCCCTTTCGGAATACCTGAACATGAGGAACGTAAACTCCTCCAGGAGAAATATGAGGGCTAAATTCTTTTCTGCCTCCAGAAATTTTCATCAACCCCTGATAGAGATTGGATCTTCTGCAGCAATTTTCTTCTTGTGCGCTAGCTCTATCTGGAGCCCCACCCACATCTTTTTTATTGGCCATATCAAGAACAAGAGGATTATAGCCATCGCGCAGCATCCGCTCTGCCGCATCGTATGTCGATAAATTCATAAATTCAAATTCAGTTCGATGATCCCGTCTAGCATGGGGAGGAACTTCTGTAGGCCTTGGGTCGTACTTCGTTTCGTCCAACATCCGCCGGTGTGTTCTCATATCAATATGGCGTCCTTGAGCTACATCATCCAATGTTTGGGCAAAAATCCGACCGTTCAATCCACTAGCCCTCTGCCTTCCGCCAGTAGTCCAATCGCCTAAACACGACTCCCACTCAGCAGCGACAGCTCGTGGATCAAAACTGGACTCCCTTCTTTCACCTGCAGCTTCCCTCCGAACGTCTCGCAAAGCTTCGATTGCACTTTCAAAAGGAGCCTTCTCCAACCATCCGCCAGCAGCCCCTTTTCCGTTTCTATTCAATTGAACCAATCTATGTTCGATTCTAGCTAAAATATCATCCGCATTCACAACTCCCCCATCAGGACAAGCCTCTTTAATCACTCTCATGACAGTGGTATAAGAAGGCGATTGTGAATGAGATCCAAATCGACGTGTCACAGCCTCGCTTAAGGCGCTAAATAATTGTTGGGACGGAACGGGTCCGGAAGCTCGCTGAGGAAGATGTCTTTGACGCATGGCTTCAACCGCATCCGTTGCGCTAGCATAGGCCGGCCGGAGAAGAAACTGTCTCCGAGTATCGGGACGAACAGGTATAACGATCCCATCTAATGATGATTGCATATTCCCTAAAATCCGTTGCATATCGGCAGGAGAAAGCGCCTTCTGTGCGGCAAAGGGTCGAATGGCTGCATCAGCCAATTGCTTCACCGTCTGACAGGACGAGGTCTCTTTATGACGGCCGAATTGACCTTCGATTTCTCTTTCTAGCAATAATTTAAACTGGGTTGGGGCAATTTCATTAGATAAAGCAGCCATTATTAAATTCCTATTATTGTTTAATTAATAATAATTATAATAAAATTAACAATTAATTAATATTAAAAACAAGACTGAATTGTTAAGATTTCTTAATAATCATGCTAATGGGATGATATTAATGGTGTGCTTTGAGTTTTAGCCAGGTGGCAAACATGAGAATGAAAATGATGCCAAGGGCGGCCAGGGAAAAGCATGGTTGTTGTTGGAGAAACCACCTCGGCGAGAAAGACCCGCGACGCTTCGTCGGAAGGGGTCTACGCAGTCTAAGGTTTGACATCCTCCCCTTCCTAAAGGAAGGGGATTCCTACAGTGTTCAGTTAGAAACTAACTGACTCACTTCGGTGGGTTCCTGCTTCTTCGAGTGGCCTATCTGCACCATCTCTCCACAGGCTAACAAGCGATATCCTCGCTCTAGTATATTCATTGCGCCGACCACGTCGGCATTATTCTTATAGCTGCAATTCACACACTCAAACAGAGCCTGTGTCTTGCGGCTTTCTTCTGAAATATGATCGCAATGGGGACAGGTTCGGCTTGTATTTTGCGGGGGTACAGCCAGCAGCATTCCGCCGTTCCATTCCAGTTTATATTCCAAC
>JANPFC010000103.1:0-23571 GCA_031423235.1 Chlamydiota bacterium
CGCAGATTCTTTTGTCTCGTTCTCGTTTGTGTTGCGCTATGAGCTGAGCCCGCTCAGCATCGCTTAAGAAAATCATGCTCAATATTTTGCATGTCAAGCCAAATTTTTATCAAACCGATTCTTGAATCACGAACGGTATACCGATCGCAATTCAAGAATCGGTATATGAATCTATCTTCCAATTCAAAACGAATGGGGTTTGCGCTGATTTTGAGCAGATTTTTGTGTATATACCACCCACTCCCCATACACATACCTCATTTATTCGGACGGCGCCAGAAATAGAATATCAGGCCCGCGATCACCACAGGAATGCTCAAGATCTGCCCCATGTTGAGGGCCGATGAGCCCATTAGATGGCTCTGTTCATTTTTCAAAAATTCTATGAAAAATCGAAAGCCAAACACGAGGACTAAAAATAGCCCTATCAGTTTGCCGCGAGCTTCAAGAATAGATTTTTTATAACTCAGCCGCCAAAGTATAAAGAAGACCAGAAAGTAGAAGAGCGCCTCGTAGATCTGAACCGGATGGCGCGGAATAGGAGGGCTTCTGTCTGCTGCATGGCCAAACACGACCGCCCAGGGCAAATTAGCAGGAGTGCCCAAGATCTCCTGGTTGATGAAATTGCCGATCCGGATGCACCCTCCGGCAAGAGCTGCAGGGACGCATACAAAATCAAGAAGCCTCACCCAATCAAGTTTGGGAGCAATGGACCTAATCCGGTAGCTAAATATAACGAGAGCGATGATGATCCCAAGGGCCGCCCCGTGGCTAGCTAGGCCCCCTTCCCAAATCCGAAAAATCTCAAAGGGATCTCTTAAGTAATGCGCAGGATGTTCATAAAAGAGAAAGTGGCCAACTCTCGCTCCAATCACCGTGCCGAGAATCATGTACAGCGTGATCCGATCGGTGATCAAGACAGCTTTCGGCCTTTGATCTTTTCCAAGAAAACGGGTCAGTATCCCGACGAAAACAGGAAATCCGATCGCGAAACCAAGGGCAAATAGGACTCCATACCAGAGAACGGGCCAGTCGAAGAATGGCAATCGGAAAATCTCAGGTTTTGGATCCCAATAAATAACGGCAAGTGATAACATATTCAAATATTCATAGACGAGAAACGTGTTTAAAGTCAAAGTTTTAACGATCGGCAGATGCAAAGAAGAGTGGCTGGCCGAGGCCATCCAAGAGTATGAGAAACGGCTTCAGGGCAAGCTCTCTATCGACTGGCAAATAGCTAAAGACGATCCGCAGCTCATCGAATGGGCCTCCCAAGAAAAATCGTACATCGCGCTAGATCCTAAAGGCGAACTATTCACAAGTGAAGCGTGGAGCGAAAAAATGGTGAAGCTGGGCCTCCGGCTCACATTCATCATCGGAGGCGCTGAAGGGCTGCCACAGCAAATTCTGCAAGGGGCGCAATTTAAATGGAGCCTCTCTCCCCTCACCTTCACACACCAAATCACTCGTCTCATCTTAATCGAACAGATATACCGGGCTATGGAAATAGAACGAGGGAGCAGATATCATAAATGAAATTAACTCTTATGACTTTAGGAATCATGATAAATACATTGAGTTCGCATAATCTCTCTAACGAACAGCGGGCGGCAACTTTCGAAACAGCCAAACAAGTTCTTATCGATAAAATCCAAAACCGAGGAGATCTCCCTTATGCGACTGTTGAAAAACAGTTAGACTTGGTCGAGCAGATCTCTCAATTCGAGCTCGGAAAATTCCTAATTGAAAGGGGCGGCCTCAACGGATATTGGACCCACTACATTGTAACACACCCATCAAAGAACAGACTGAACGGCATTCATCCGCTTGAAGACTACCTACTGAATCAATCCCCCACTTGCATTGCCACACAACAAAGATTTGTCCATTTCAAGACGTTGATTCAAAAATATATCAAAGAAGGCAGCGCATTAGCTTCAGTCCCGTGCGGCGTGATGGGAGACCTGCTCGATCTCGATTATTCACACGTCGCTACTTTTGATCTGCATGGAATTGACCTCGATCCCGAGGCCCTCGCGCAGGCAGCTACATATGCCCAAGAAAAAGGACTGTGTCATAATTGCCATTTCTTAGAGAGGGATGCGTGGGAACTTGGGTTGACTGCAGAGTTCGATCTCCTTTCCAGCAATGGACTTGCCATTTATGAGCCTAGCGATAGCAGAGTCGTAGAGCTTTACCGCCAGTTTCACAAAGCGCTAAAACCGGGCGGGATTCTTGTGACTAGCTTTTTGACTCCCCCTCCAATTCCGGGCCAAACATCAGAATGGAAGTTCGACCAAGTCAACATGGAAGCAGCCATGCTTCAAAAACTCCTCTTTGTCGATATCTTGGCTGCAAAATGGCAAGTTTACCGAACAGAAGAAAGCGTAAAGGGGCAGCTAATAGAGGCAGGTTTTAGCGAAATAGAGATCTTTTACGATGATGCACATATTTTCCCAACAGTGGTTGCAAAAAAGATCTAAATTAAGAGATCGATGGGGTGGCGCGAGCAGCCCTAAAATAGAGCATAGCACCGTTGATCAAAGCTGAACCAATAGCGACATCAATCAGTCCGCGCAAATCCATTGCGATCGGCAAAAATCGGAAAACCATGCCAAGGGCCATCATGGATGCAATGAGAATCCAATACGATGGGCTATAGGCATCCTGTAGTTTGATCGGAAGAGGAAGAGACACGATTCGAGTCACAACTCTCCGAACCGTTTTAGCCAAAACAAAACGTCCTTTAAAGAATCCAATGACCAGCCCGATGGCAATGAGCACGCTGGCTGCTTGTTGAGAAGAGCCAAAGGTATCTTTCATCCGGTAGCTGAGCGAATCCATTTGGAATGCAGCTTCAGTAATTAAACGGAGCCCTTTAGAGAGGAGAAAACCTCCCGCAATAAACCACACAAACCCTGATAGTACAACCCAGCCGCGATGTTTCATGTGAAGCATGTTAACAAAATTTTGTTAACATTGTCGACAAAAATCGTCCTGGCTACTACAATCCGACATCATTTAACGTATCGGAGCCGTCCTTTATGAATCTTGCCCTAGCGTTCACACGGACCCTCTTTATGGTCCTTAGTATTTTTTTTATGACCGTTTACATGATATCCGGTCCGAGTGGATATACAAGCGGCAATTTAGCCGTTGGGATCGGTCTTGGCGCCCTGTTGGGACTTGCCCTCATCGGCTTCGACCTCCTGTTTAAAAGATTTAACCTCCGCGCATTTAATGTAGCTATACTCGGCCTCTTCATCGGCTATCTGATGGGCCAAGCGCTGGTTCTCGTCCTCTCTGCCATCTTAGAGATTAGCGCAGCGTCCATCCTCCTTCAGCCCCAAGTCCTAGAGGTCATAGAGATCGCTCTATTCCTCTTTGGCGTATATCTTGGCACTTTGATGACGATTAGGGCCTCAGACGAACTCTACGTGAGCATCCCCTTCGTCAGGTTCACAGCCACCGCGCAAAAGAAAAAAGACCTTATCATCGACGGATCGGTCCTCTCCGATGCTCGGATCCTTGATCTCGCTGGATCTGGCGTTATTGACCACCACCTCGTTTTGCCCCGTTTCCTTGTGAAGGAACTCTATATCCAAGCTGAATCTCAAGATGAGGCGCACCGCAGCAAGGGTAAACGCGCTCTTGAAATCGTCAAAAAACTGGAAAGCCTTCCTGACTTAGGCCTCCGATATAGCGACACCGATTTCGTGGAAGTGAAAGACCCGATGGGCAAAATGATCCGCCTCGCGCGGCTTCTCGATGCAAACATCATGACAGCCGATATCAGCCGCGTCCAGATGGCGGCAATTGAAGGGGTCCGGGTCATCAACCTCCATACTCTTTCAAATGCCCTCAAACCCCTCATGCAGGCGGGAGAGCATATCAAAATCAAGATCCAGCGTTACGGAAAAGAGCCTCGCCAAGGAGTTGGCTATCTCGAAGACGGCACAATGGTTGTAGTGAATGGCGGCGGCGAATATATTGGAGAAACGATCGATGCGAAGGTGCTATCGGTCAAACACACATCATCGGGCCGCATGATTTTCTGCAATGCTCCAGACGAAGAAGGGGGATACCATACCGAATATGACGAAGGACAATAATCCCCAAGGGCTCGGCAACGACATCATTGAAATTGAGCGGATACGGCTCAGCATTGAACGTCATGGGCAGCATTTTCTCAATCGCCTCTTCACCCAAAGAGAGCAAGACTACTGTTATAAGTTCAAAGACCCGGTCCCTCACTTTGCTGGACGCTTTTCTGCAAAGGAAGCTGTCGCGAAGGCCCTCGGCACCGGTTTCGGCGCCGACGTCTCCTGGCACGACATTGAAATTCTCGGGAACGAATTAGGAAAGCCGATAGTGCATCTATCCGATGGGGCAAAAAAGCGGTTCGATAATCCCCGCATTCTTGTCTCGATCAGCCATTCGACCTCGCATGCGACAGCTGTCGCTATTTGGTCATAATTTACTTTGAATCAAATTGGCAATTTTAGTCTGACCTAAAGAAGTCGCCAAATGAAGAGCATCATCTAATAGTTTTGGATGAATCGGATGTTTGCTCTTAAGAATTTCTGCGACTAAATCATCTCGACCATCTTCGATGCTCGCAAAAAGAATATCGGCCAACGAATCACTGGCGATACTTTCCTGGGCTTTGAAAAATCCCCGAATCGCGTTGATATCCCCAGCCTGTATTGCAGTAACTAGCGCGTCCTGTGACTTAAGGAGTTCCCATCTCGTTAGCATGACCTGTTCGTCAAAACCGATCTTCTTTTTAGATTTTGAGCCGAGAATCCCCTTCAAGCTGTTCTGCAGCATGTCCAATTCCCATTTGCGCAATTCAGCCACCTTGGCAATTGCTGACTTTGCTGGTTTCTCTTGAGGGCGCTTCATTGAATTCTCATTCGTTGTACATATTCACAATAGAACAACATAGTTGTAACGTCAAGGCAAGGTTGAGAAAGGAGGTCTCTTAGATAGTTTAATGCATACGCATGGCAATAGCTTCTCTTCGGAGTTCATAGTAATTAGGTTCATTCGCGCGCGCGCTCATATCTCTTGCTTGATGTATTTGCCGACTCGCTTGAACAAGATCTTCCCAAAACGCATCAATTGTTTTGTCTGTGATAAGCGTCAGACAGGCATTCCGAAGGAGGATTCTATCCCGAAGAGTGAGTGGATGGGGAAGTGCGAGATTATCCAGTGCATCTAGGAAATGTTGCGCAAAGACGTCAAAATCTATAAATAAGCCGCAGTTATTTTTAAGCTGTTTCATAGTTGCCTCGGTCCCAAGGCGATAGAGGGCTAAAACAAAGGCAAGGTCGTATCGAGCCTTACTTAGTGCATTGACGATCTCTTTGTTGACGACAATGCCGCCGTCTAGCAGCTGTTGAAGAGCACCGGGACGCAAATACTTATCATTATTAACCCTTTTTGTAGGAATGTTCATCAGGCTCGCGCCATTTTTGATAAACATACGGATGAGAGCCGTCTGCTTCCTTTCGCAAGCGCGCAAAAGAAGCTGAATGAAAGGAGGGGTATTTATATGGGCTCGCAAGGGCTGGATGCACCTTTTTGCTGTTACTAAATCATTGGCATCGCAAGCATTTTTAAATTCCATAAAATTTCGTTGGTGAGGTTCTGTCACGGCCTTGATTCTCCTCACCGACCTGTCATGGGCGGCTTGATCTGTCCATAATCTGCAGAAAATGCCATCGCAGCAGACATGTCCCTGATCAGGTGAACCGAGCCAGCGAGACCCGATATAAGCAATTTGATGCAGATCTGTCAATGTACGGCTAAAGAACCGGAGCTCAAAATTTTTTGTATTTTTTCTTATAAATAGAGGAGTGATGTGATCTGGTTTAATATCTCTGTGAGAAGCAACGGTAAGCGATTTATTAACCGCGTCGTTGAGAACCTCTTTTAATTTCATCCAATTCCAAACAGAATCAGGCCGCACGCTCCTTAGAGCTGGATAAGACTCGCCTAATTTTTGCATAAAATCTTCACAAAATAGGCTGAAAATCTTTCTTGACGTCTCGACGAGGCTAGCCTGGTCTTTTTGAGGTAAGAACCTTCCCACTTGAAAAATTATATCTGCCGGCAGCTGGTGTAAATTGCTGGTGCTAGGAGTTATTGCACTACTCATTTTTCCCTTTTAGTTTGTACGACCATCATATTTTCGCAGCCTAAACTAGAAAGAAAATGGAAGGAGGTAGCTGAATATGAAGTCGTTTACTTGCTCTGGGCAAGATTTAGCGAGAACCCGTCTCATGTATGAGAAGCGGAGGGTTCCCCACACTCCGATTCGGTAGCCATAGCGAAAGCCGACATCGATCGACTTTTGTCTGATTTTGGCATATCCGTCGAAATCATCGACTAGCACGGTTGAATGGCGGCCATATCCGTTGCTCCCCTCTGCGAGAAAGGCGAATTTATGCTGATCGTCATAGTTGGTTTCGAGCGCTAAAATCCCTCTGACCCAGGGAGAGCCTTTATTGGCGTGGCCGAGAGCGCCAAATCCCCATAACCGCCAGGCCCAGCAATCTGACACATCAAACTCTTTCCCCATAGAGAAATTGAGTTCAAAGTCGAAATTAGCATGGGATGGACAGCTCACATCGTGAAGGCTGTCTGTATTGGTGAAGCGGGCGCTTGCACCGGTAGCAAGGCTGACCTTATCACCAATGATATCGTCGAGCCAAAGATACCGCCCTTGGAGAGCAACCGTTCGAAAATTAAAGTTCTGCTGGGTTGTATCTGCAAGCTGCACATCAGTATCGATGCTCCATTCGGGAGTGGGTGAGAAATCGAGTCCCACATAAGCCACATTAGACTGAAAGGTGTGATCGAGCTGGGGCTTCCCATTTTGCACTTTGTCGAAAAAGCTATAGGCATAGCTCCCCAAAAAATGGAACTCCAAGCAATCGCCAAACCAAGGCTGCACTTCAAGCGCAGAACCCATGAAAGGCAAAAGGAGGAAGAGAAACTTTCTCATTCAAGTCCCATTTCGTTTAGCCACCTTTCTGCATCGAGCGCTGCCATACATCCAGTGCCGGCAGCAGTAATCGCCTGTCTATATTTCGCATCTTGCACATCGCCCGCAGCAAAAACACCTTCGCACGAAGTGTGCATCGAGCCGTTCTTCACGATGATATAGCCTACTTCGTTGAGTTCAAGCTGCCCATTGAGAAATCCGGTATTGGGCTTATGGCCAATTGCAAAAAATACACCCGCTGCTTCCCTTTCTTCTGTCTGACCGCTCACAAAGTTCTTAAGGAGGATTTTCCGAACGACTTGGTCGCCCATGATTTTCTCAATGCCGCTATTCCAAAGAACTTCGATTTTTGGGTGCTTCAATGCCCGTTCAGCCATAATCTTAGAGGCTCTTAGCTGATCGCGTCTATGAACAATGTAGACTTTAGAACCGTACTTCGTTAGGAAGATCGCCTCTTCAACGGCGCTATCTCCCCCGCCTATGACAAAGAGAGGGCGATTCCGGAAAATAGGAGCTGCGCCATCGCATACTGCGCATGCAGTCACCCCTCTTTGCCAAAATTCGCCATCGCCAGCGCCGGCAATCTCAAGCCGTTTGGCTGTAGCGCCAGTCGCAATGATGAGCGATTCGGCTAGAACTTCAGTAGTGGAACCATGAACAGTAAATGGGCGCTTCGATAAATCGACCCACTCCACATCTTCGCTTAAGACTTTCGTGTCGAACCGAATAGATTGAGCGCGGAAATTATCCATGAGCTCGGGACCCATAATTCCATTTGGGAATCCGGGGAAGTTTTCAACTTCTGTCGTAGTCATTAATTGTCCGCCGGCAGGGCCCGACATGAATCCTTCAAATAAAAGAGGATGAAGATTGGCGCGCGCAGCGTAAATTGCCGCGGTGTGCGCAGCAGGACCTGATCCAATAATAACCAGTTTTCTCGTTTCCATGAGTCAATACCAAGCTAAAAGATCTTATCATTTCTACACTGAAAATTGGTTTTACTCAAGACTTATTGGTATTCTTCTGATAGCTCTTTGGAACGTTTTGCTGAAGCTGCGACAACTTTTTGAAGGTGATCGTCTATCTGCCATGTGGTCATCATTTTCAGACCCGCTTCAGTCGTACCGTTGGGTGTGGCGATTTGTTGCAGTAGGATATCGGGCTGCCCCTTTTTAAGGACGAGTTTGGCAGCTCCAGCAAAAGTTTGCGCTGCCATCTTGAGAGCCTTTGAATAAGCAAGCCCTCCCCTTTCACCTTCTCTCGCCATCGCTTCGATGAGGCGGAAGACAAACCCCGGGCCGCTTCCGGCAATCCCGCAAGAAATGTCCATCATCTCTTCCGGCACTTCGATGATCTCCCCCATGCATGAAAAGAGGATGTTAGTCAGGCTCCGGAACTCATTCGTCGGATTAGCGCTATAGGTAAATACGCTCATCCCCATCGCCACTTCCGAGGCTACATTCGGCATCACGCGCAAAATGGGGTTATGAAAAAACTTTTGATAGTAGCTCAGTTTGACTCCGGCAAGGACCGAAATGAATAATTTCGACTCATCCATATTCATGTGCTTCAATTCCTGAAGAACATGGGCCGCCTGGCTTGGCCTCACCCCGAGAATGATTACATTGCTCTTATCAACAAGATTTTCGAGACTAGTCGAGGTGATCCCGAATTCCTGCTCATTTTGTTTCATTTTATCCCGATCTCGACGGATAAAGCTGATCTGCGAGCGCGGAATCAGTTTAGCCCGGTCGATGGCAGCAAAGATCACTTGGGCCATGTGGCCAAAGCCGATAAACCCCAATTTGTAGTCTGAAACCTTCATGATTTTGACATTAGGTGAAAAATTTTTTTTCCACTAGCAAATGTTGCTTAACAGATTTCCCACAGGGGACAAATTTTAAACACTTCTTTATCAATAATTAACCTTTTAATTAACAATAGTTACATGTATAATCATTAAACAATTAGTTTAATAAAGAGAAATAATGAGCTCAATAATACCATCTAGAAAAGACGGGAATTGCGGAATATGCCTAGAACCTTTTGACCCAACAACATCCCGATTTACTCACGAAGGGGGCGAAAAGCATGACGGGTTCCATAAAGACTGCCTTGCTCTCTGGCTAGACAAAAATCCTTCTTGTCCAATTGATAGGACCCCCATCGATCCAGACACTTTCCTTTCTTTAAAAGGGCGGGTTCAGAAGAAGGTTGAAAGGACCCTTATGTCCGCCGCCCATTCATTTGGAATTACATTCTTAATGTTGGCAGCTCTAATGGCAATAGCAACCGCATCAGCCGTAGCAGGGGGAATGATAACGGGTGGAGGGTATGAATCAATTGTGACATCCGACTATCTGATGGATAGGCATATTTTTTAGCGTTTCCACCTCAAAGAGCCCCCCTTTAAAACTGGCTGAAACTTTTTATTCAGATAGGTTCTAATTTGTTAGCATAAAATCCTCGTTGCCGTACAATAATGGGTACACATTTACGAGGGGAATTGCAAAAAATTATCCATAAGGTTTTTGGGCTCTATTCAGGCGAAGGGACGCACGCTCTCCGCTTTGCCAGATTGGCCATTCTTTGGGCCTTTGGAAGCTCATGCCTGGATACCCTCAGCGACGGCCTTTTTCTAGAAAAAATCGGGGCCGAATCCCTCCCCACCGTCTACCTTTCGATCGCTTTGGGGATGATCACAGTCTCCTCCCTCGTTCTTTACAGCCTCAAATTCGTAAGCCCCTACCGGATTTTGTCGACCGCTATGGCCCTCGGAGCCTGTATTTGCATCGCAGCGGCCTTTTTTGTGGGCTCCTCCCCTCCAGATTGGTTCTACTATGCGATCAAAATCGCCTCCAGGATGTTCTTCGCCGTCATGATTGCCTGTTCCTGGACCTTCACCGACCAATACCACGACCTCCAAGATGCCAAAAGGGTCTATTCAATTTATAGCGCTGCCTACTTCTTCGGAACCATCGTGTCGGGAACTATGATCAACTTATTTCTTGATAAAATCGGATTCTCGGGTCTCTTGCTCTGTGCTGCTGGGTCGATCGGATTTGCCATGATCGAAGCGCACAGGATCGCCCATAAAACAAAAGCGGTCCATGACGACACCATGGAAGGGGTCTTCTCCGGCAGCAGGGATTCTTTTGCCTCCGTCGTCAGGCTCATCACCCGTTCAAGGTTCGCGATCATTCTCCTCCTCCTCAGCCTCTTCGTCCAACTCCTGATTACGGTGACCGAATTCAACTACATGGAGTCGTTCGGAAGGTTTTTCAAAGCCTCCTCTGAAACCGTTGCGGAAGGGGAAATCGCCGAATTCCTCGGAAAATGCCGAGCCCTTATCTCCCTTTGCAACATCTTTTTTGGGATCTTCTTTTACAGCCGGTTCGTTCGAAGAATGGGGCTTAATAATGCAATTTTGATCACTCCCCTCTTTTTCGTCGGCGTCTACTCTGGCTGGGTCTTCCAAGATACGATGTGGCTCGCCGTCCTTGGCCTTGTCGCAGTGGATGGGATCCTCTTTACCGTCGAGGACAACTGCTTCAACCTCCTTTCAAACGCGGTGCCGACTAAGCTCAAATCGAAAGTCCGGATCATCAACGACTCGTTCTTTGAGCCGATCGGAATGCTCCTCAGCTCCCTCATGCTCTTTGCCCTCTCTTCGGGAAGCCGCTGGCTCGGAATGATCTTAACTGTCGTCGTCCTCGTACTGGCCCTCATTATCAGAGCCATTTACTCGAAGGCGATCATGCTCAACTTGAAAGACAATGCGCTCCACTTCGAAAGGAAACTCCGCGGGTGGCTCGGATCCATGACTCGGCGCGACCAGAAAGAGGCTAAGAAAGATATTTTAGAGGCTCTCAGATCTCCATCCGAAGAGACGCAGCTCCTCGCGATCGAATCGCTCCTTCAATTGGGCGACAGCGTCCCTCAAGTCGTATCGATTGCAAAAAGATTCGGAACTGTCTCGAAGATCCATTTCCTCCGCCTACTCGATGTAACCCCATTTAGCAACGATTCCCGAATGATCGAAATGATCGATGGATGGACCGACGAAAACGAATCCCCTGAGCTTGCCAAATGGGCCTACCTCTATCTGGCCAAAAGGGGCCTCCACCATCCAGAAAAAGCTGAAGACGATTTAGACGACCCCGATCTCTTCTTAAGAGGCGCTGCTATCTTGACGATGAAAAAGTCGCTCGCCAATCAGACGCTCGATTATGCGGCTCTCAATAGAACAATCGCTGCCAAAAAACTCGACCTGATGCTGAAATCGACCCGTATCGATGAAGTCAGCATGGGCCTCGATATTCTAGCCGAAGAAAATACGATCGAGGCGGCAGAAAGAGCGCTACCTTTCCTCTGCCACGAAGCGATCCTTGTAAAACGGGCCGCCGCCCGCTGCGTCGCCTGCCTTGCCGACAAGAGACTCGCCCGCCATGCACCAAGGCTCATCGAGGAACTGGAAGCGGCCAGGGACAACGTATTCCGCCTCTCCGTTCTTGACGCGCTTGGAAAAATTGCCGACTCCACAACAACGAAAGAGATCCTTCTCGCCAGCGTCCATTTCCGTCCAAATGAAAGACGGAGAACTGAGGAGATCATCGTCCAAATGGGTCTTAAAATCGTCCCCCTCCTACTCACACTGACTAAAGACATCGCTCTTCCTGAAAGAGCCCGCCTGCTCGCCGGCAAAATTTTGGGACGCCTTGCACTGCCTCAGCTCCAAGCGAATTTAATCGACATCCTCGATATCGAGATTGAAAGGGCCTACTTCTACTTTTACTTCGGCCATACAATCCAAAAGCAGCACCCGCTGCACGACCTCGAAATGCTCCAGAGCGCCCTTTTAACTGGCTACCAATCGGTCATCGACTTCATCATCCACCTTCTCGGCGCCGCAGGGTCGTTGGAAGATCCGGAACTCCTCGTCCGCGCGCTCCACAGCCGCAACGCTAAAATCCACTCCCACGCGGTGGAAAGTTTGGAAAAAACGTGCGACGTCCGTATTTTCAAACTCATTGCCCCGCTTGTCGACGACATGCCCCTAGAAGAGAAAATGGCCGCTTGCCTGAGATGGCAAGGCGACTATCCGAAACTCACCCTATCGGAGCTTCTCGGAAAACTCGAGCAGTCCCCTTCCCTATTCGATAAAATCGTTGCCGTCCGACTGAAAGCGAAACTGCAGATGCCCAACTGGCGCCAGCAGCTCCGCGAACAGATGAAACACTCGGATGAAACCTTTCACCAATTTGCATATGAGCTACTGGAAACATGAAGAGTCTAATTGAAAAAGCGTTCTTTCTGAAAAAAATGCGCCTCTTCTCCGATCTCGATCTGGAGATCCTCCTCGCTATTGCCGAGAAGCTTCATGAGGACGACTACGATAAAGATGAAAAAGTCTTCACTCCCGGACAAGTGGCCAACCGGATCTATCTCATCTATTCGGGCTCAGTCCAAATTTTCGATGAGCAAAGAAGACTCCTTGCCGAGCTTTGCGTTGGCGACTATTTTGGAGACGAATCGCTCTTTAATGAACAACCCCGCGGCTACGCAGCCTCCTGCAAATCCGACACCCTTTTCCTGACCCTGTCGCGCAGCCATCTCCTCTCGATCATTTCAGAGTGCCCCTCAGTTGCAGTCACACTCCTTCAAGCCTACTCGCATGAGCTCCCCTGCAGACACATTAAGCACCACGCCCACTCTGGTGCTGAAAAATGAAGATTCGGACCCGCCTCCTCCTCTTTCTCCTTCCCACTCTGATCGCCAGTATCGCGCTTGTATCTGCGCTCCTAGCAGTCAATTGGTATAAAGAGATCGTCGAAGGGTTCCGAACAAGGCTGAAATCGGCCGTCGTTAGCACAGCTGCCATACGCCCTTCGCCTGAGCAGCTAGATTCGATCCGCGATCAGCTTCAGGTGACCAATCTGTACTTCGTCTCCATCCATTCACCCGATATTGAAACAATCCCAAAACGGATCCACATCACTCCTATCTACACCTCCAAAGAGGGGGCTAAAGTGATGACTGGATACGCTCCGATTTTCGACGTGAACGGGCACGTCATGGGACTCATGGGCGCCGATATCAACGTCAGCCTCATCGACAAAAAATTCCATGAGAGCCTCTTTCTCATCATCCTTTGCGCAGGATTTACAATCCTCATCATGGTCATCACTCTGTTCCTCATCGCCAATAAAATTTCCCGTCCTGTTCAGAGGCTAAATAATTCAGCCCTCGCTATCGCAGCGGGCCAGTATGGAGAATCGGTCCAAGTAAGCGGCCCAAGAGAGATCGCAGAACTTGCAAATACGCTCAATACGATGAGCGAATGCCTCCACGAAAATATCAATCGCCTCAAAGAAAACTCCCTCCTTCGGGAAAGAATGTATGGAGAATACGAGTGCGCCATGCTTCTCCAGCACATGATGCTTCAGAAAAACATCGATGATTGCAGGTCAGACGCTGTCGCTGTCAAATCGATCACCTTCTTCTCAGAGAGCCCCCGCGGCCTCCTCCTCGACTTCCCCAAGACAGAAAGACCAGACCTTTTCCAGATCCACATGGCTGAGGCAGAAGAGGACGGTTTTGAAGGGATGTACCAGCTACTGACCCAATACAAGCTCTCCAAAGACAGCCAATCCAAGGGCAATGGGGTATTACTGGGACAAGAGACCCATACCTCGCTCCTCTTCGACCGGACCGACTCGACCCTCCAGCTAAAAGGCCCCCACCTCCCCCTCTTTTGGTCCCTCGACGAAGAGCGTTATCTGGAGCCCATCAACGGATCCCTAAAGGTCGACTGCGGAGACTACCTCTTCCTCTTCAGCCAAGGTCTACTACGCTTTTATAAGGGGCATAAGCAGATCTCCGAGCTCCTATCAAAGGTCCTCAAGGTTTTCGCCTCCGACGGTCTAGAAACCACCTCTTCCATGCTCCAGAAGGAGCTCGCCTTCGCCACTAAGCGTAAGGACCTCAAAGAAGACATCCATCTTCTCTGCTTCCAAATACTAAACCCATAGTTAAATTTTTATTTATACATAATAATTATTTTAATATAAAAAAATTCACTTATATTCGATTTTGAAGTATAATTATTATTCGTAATAACTTTAATTAAAGGATATAATTATGAGCACAGGCGTAACCCTAAATAGAGAACTTGACACTCTCAGACGCACCCTTAATATCGGCGATTTAACTCCTGCTGATACTACCTCCCTCAGAGCAAAGTGGGAAGGGGAGAAAAAAAAGGTTCAAGGTATTTATGAAACAACAAAAGCCGATATCGAAATTTATACAAGAGCCCTTGCTGATGGAGAAGCGACATTTAAAGCTTCAACTAAACTCGTCAGACAAAGCCCGGAACTAGCGCGAGAGTATGAAATAGAAAAGCAGACAAATACTCAAACAAAGGCAGCATTAGAATCACGTCTCGCTCCACAAGAAGCTTTGATAGCGCGAATTGATGCTTTTCTTGGCACACTCCCTATCCATGTACCTGAGGCTACTTCTCGCTGCTCAATGATCACAAGCTTGTTTACCAAGCAAAATGCGATCTACGCAGGATTATCTCTTGCCGCATTAATGACCGCTGTAGGCTTTGCTTTAAGAGGTTAATTCAAGAATCGGTATATATATCTAAATGCCAGCAAGGTTTGCTGGCATTTTTCATTTGAACAGATTTAAGCGTTAACTTTCCGTTTCTCGATATAGTCAACTACATCGCCAACAGTCTTGAGTTTCTCAGCATCTTCTTCTGAAATCTCAAATCCAAAACGCTCTTCAAAAGTCATGATTAGCTCGGTGAGATCGAGAGAGTCCGCGTTGAGATCTTCGACGAAGGATTTCCCTAACGTCACATCGGCGACATCTACACCTAGCTGTTCGATGATGATGTCAATCACTTCTTTTTGTATTGTCATAAATTCCCTTTGGGTTTTTCTTATCTTTCGAGCTTATCAATCCTACATGACCATCCCGCCATCGACGGTCAAAACTTGCCCCGTGATGTAGCCGGAAAGGTCGCTTGCCAAAAACAACGCGGCATGAGCGATGTCATTAGGATGGCCGATTCGGCTCATCGGTATTTTTGAGATAATCGCCTCTTTAATAGGAGCCGATAATCCCTCAGTCATTTGTGTATCGATGTATCCAGGCGCAATGCAATTGGCTCTGATACCGCGGCTAGCCAATTCCTTCGCGAGCGACTTCGTAAAGCCGATCATCCCCGACTTAGAGGCTGCATAGTTCACCTGGCCTGCATTGCCAGTAAGACCGATCACCGAGGTGATATTGATGATGGCGCCGCAGCGCGCTTTCATCATGGGTCGGGCGAGGGCCTTACAGGTGTTATAAACCGATTTTAAATTTACATCCATGACGAGATCCCAATCGATCTCAGTCATCTTCATGAGGAGGTTGTCTCTAGTAATGCCGGCATTATTGACCAAGATGTCGACTTTTCCCCACTCTTTAATGAGCTTATCAATAAATTCTTCCACTTCTTTCGATTTCGAGACGTTGACAAGGTAAGCAGCAGATTTTTGACTTGGGTCTGCTTTGCAGGCATCGATTTCTTTGAGAGCGAGATCTGCCCGTTCTTGACTCGTACCTAAAATCACTACATCGGCGCCATGCTGGGCATACAAGCAGGCGATCGCCTTGCCAATGCCAGCCGTTCCACCCGTAATGAGGGCAACTTTCCCTTTAAGTAACTGCATGTGCTAACTCCCCAGTCTGTGATAAGTCTGTGATTTTCTCTACCGCCGACATTGATAAAACACCCATTTTCTTATTGAGGCCGGTCAATGTCTTTCCGCAGCCGATTTCAAGAAATAATTCAACTCCCGCATCCTTCATCGCAGCAATTCCCTGCTCCCATCTGACTGACTGGGTGACCTGAGCGGTCAAATTACGTCGGATTTCCGCATCAGTTCTAACAAAGTTTCCAGGAACATTCATAACCAAATCAATAGGACTATTTTTAAATTCGATCCCTTCAATGTAAGGAGCAAGCCCCTCTTGCGCAGATAGCATCAGGCCGCTATGGAAGGCTCCGTGGACGGTCAATGGAATGACCCGTCTTGCCCCTCTCTCTTTCAAGATGAGAGCCGCATTTTCGATCCCTTCTTTGGTGCCGGAAATGACAGTTTGGCCCGGTGCGTTGAAGTTGGCCACCCACACACCCTCTAAATCCTTTACAGCCGCTTCAATCCCTGCAGCGTCCAATCCGAGGACTGCCGCCATTGTGCCGGGAACCTTTTCGCATGCCTCATTCATCAATCTGGCTCGTTCGCGAACGAGGAAGAGCGTTTCGGCAAAGCCCAGTCTCCCCGAAGCATATAGAGCAGTATACTCGCCTAAACTGAGACCTGCGCAAACCGCCGGCTTTAAATCGGGCAATTCCTTAAGCACAGTCCTTAATATGGCTACGCTAACGACGAAAATGGCTAATTGGCTGTATTTTGTTTGAGTGAGAACATCTTCGGGCCCTTCAAAGATGATCTTGGAGAGTTTTTCCCCTAATAGATCGTCGGCCTCTTGAAACGTTTCTCTTGCGATGGCAAACGTGTCAAAAAAATCCTTGCCCATCCCTACATATTGGGCGCCTTGGCCCGGAAAGATCATTGCAATTTTCATTCAGCCCTCAAAACACTTGCGCCCCAGGTAAGTCCAGCGCCGAAGGCAGTTAAAAGAATTTTTTCACCCTTATTCAGAGGACCCGCTTTCAGAAGCTCATCGAGGGCTATACCCACAGACGAGGCGGACGTATTTCCATACTTTTGGACTGTTTTAAAGATCCGCTCGGGAGGTAAATGTTCGAAACGTTTGGCGATCGCATCAATAATGCGCATGTTGGCCTGATGGGGAATCAGCCAGGTAATCTCTGTCTCTGTAAGTCCTGCCGCCTCTAAGCACTCTTTGCAAGCTGTTTCCATCCGTCTAACCGCGTGCTTAAACACTTCATTTCCAGACATTTTTATAAAATGCCCGCCGTTCGCAACCGTCTCGGCAGAAGCGGGCATGCGGCAGCCGCCAGCTGGCATAATGATGAGATCGGCTTGGTCGCCATCTGCTCCGAGCTGAATGCTCTCAATCGAAAGACCAGTCCCCTCAGCCGAAATAACGCATGCAGCAGCACCGTCTCCGAAAAGGATGCAAGTGGAGCGGTCTTTATAGTTCGTAATGGACGACAGTTTTTCCGCAGCGATGATAAGGACATTTTTGTAAGCGCCGCTTTCAACAAAAGATTTGGCCATAGAAAGGAGGTAAAGAAATCCTGTACAAGCGGCCTGAATATCGGCGCTTGCCGCTTTCTTGGCGCCGATTGCGCTCTGAATCATGCAGGCAGTGCTTGGGAAGAAGTAGTCTGGAGTTAAGGTAGCGACTAAAATGAAATCGATCTGATCGGGGCCGACGCCCGCGTTAGCCATAGCCGCCTCAGCAGCCTTGGTCCCCATATGCGACGTGAACTCGTCATCAGCCGCAATCCGCCGTTCTTTCATGCCGGTACGTGAGACGATCCACTCATCGGAAGTCTCGACCATTCTCTCTAAGTCCAGGTTAGTTAGGACTTTTTCGGGTAGGTAGGACCCCGTACCTATAATTTTTGCTTTCAATCTAGTCATATATCGGGTGCGAGTTTAGCCGATTGGTGTTTAATTTGGAAGCGACGAATCGTCAATTCAAATTTTGAAGCTACGGCACTAAAAAAATTAACAAAAGGGTCCCGGAGCATACTCAAGGAACAGGATAAAAGAATAGACAGGTCGGGGAAGCCTCCACAGACCACAACCTAAGAAAAGCAATTCACAGAGTCGCACAGAGATAGATCAAAGTTACACAGAGAAATAAACCAAAATAATATTTTTCTCCTCTGTGCAACTCCTTTTTCTCTCCGCGTAACTCTGTGAATTGCTTTCTTAGGTTGTGGCCTGCGGAGGGGTCCCCGACCTGCCTATCCTTGTTATCCTGTTCATCCTGTGCCTTGGCCAAATTAACGACTGTGTGATAGGATCGGGAGTTATGGCACATAAGTTACCTGTTGATCTATTGACACTCGTAGCCCATTTAAAGAAACTACCTGGCGTCGGCACCCGCACAGCCGAACGATTCGCCTTTGAATTTCTCAACTGGGAACCATCCACGCTCAAAACCCTCGCCGAAACTCTCCAAGACCTGCATGAAAAAATCCCCCCATGCCCAAGTTGCGGCTGCCTTGCCGACCGAGGAACATGCACTTTTTGCAATAACCGCGACACCTCGTCTCTCTGCATTCTCGCATCCCCGCGCGACGCATATGCAGTCGAAGAAACGGGCAACTACCGCGGTCTCTATCATGTGATTGAACACCTCCTATCCCCGCTCGACGGTAGACACACAAACACTCTCCGACTCGACCGAATCGAAAAACGGATCGAGCAGCACAACATCCGCGAAGTGATCATCGCTTTCGACTCAACGCTTGAAGGCGACACAACCGCGCTTTATCTAAAAAACCACCTAGCTCGTCCCAATCTATCCATTTCACGACTCGCTTTTGGACTTCCCGTTGGAAGCAGTCTTGAATATATCGATGGCGGAACACTCGCTCGTGCACTCTCAGGCAGACAAATCTACTAGTGTTCTTTAGTTTGAGTTGCGAAAATTGTTTTAGATTTTTATAATCTAGCGACTACGACGGAATGACCCAATGCGCCTGATCAGATCTTATGCCCTCTTATCAATATTGCTCGCAAGCGCAACTGCGCCGCTGATGTCAGCAGAGTTATATGACGACCGAAAAGTTTCCCAAATTGAAATCGTTGTCGACTCCGAAGACGGGACCCAATTTGATTCAGCTCCCATCCTCTCTCGACTGAAAACTCAGCAAGGAGACGATTTTTCCCAGCTCACTTTTGACGGGGACTTGAAGACTCTTGCCGACGAATACGAGCGGGTAGAACCTTCAATTCAGCTGCGGAATGGCCAAGTCTACATCACCATTCATATCATCCCGAAACCGATCATCCACCAGATCCAGTGGAACGGTAATACACAGTACAAGACTTCCACACTCCAGGGCGAACTCGACATCAAGCCAAATACAGTGTTCAATCGCCAAGCCTTCAATAAGGCGTTTAACAAAGTCAAAGAGTTCTACTTCAAAAAGGGCTACTTCGAATCTCAAATCTCCTATTACATCCAGCCAGTTCCCGGCACTAATCAGATCGATATTTTGATCGATGTGCAAGAAGGAAGACCCGGCCATATTAAGAAAATCACGCTGAACGGCTTCACAAAGAGCGAACAGTCCGATATCAATGAGCAGATGTATTTGAAAAAATACAACTTCATCACAAGCTGGCTTACTGGAACAGGGATCTACCGAGACGAAGCTCTCGAGCAAGATCGGATGACGATCCTCAACTACCTCCATAATAAGGGCTATGCTGACGCAAGAGTCCAGATCGACCTAGTTGATGACGAGGAAAGCGGGAAACTGATCATCGACATCACTGCCCACCGAGGCCAAATTTACCGCTTCGGAGATGTGTCTTTCTACGGCAATACGCTGATTTCTAATGAAGACATCGCAAAAAAATCGCTCCTTCTTCAAGGCGAGAACTTCTCGCCTGATAAAGTGAGAGATACGAGCCAGGCGATCAAAGACCTTTATGGCCAAAAAGGGTATATCGATGCCAGCGTACAGTACGAAACTCTCCTGATGGAAGACGAGCCGGTCTTCAACGTTCACTTTACTATCGACGAAGGGCAGCAGTACAAAGTAGGCTTGATCCACATATTCGGAAACGTTTCAACAAAGTGCAACGTGATCCTCCGCGAATCGCTCCTCGTCCCTGGAGAAACCTTCGACTCCCGCAAATTAAAAGCGACCCAGCAGAGACTCGAGGCGATCGGCTATTTTAAAAGCGTCAACGTATATGCAGTGAGAACGGCAGAAGACGATGAGCAAGGAAGCACCTATCGGGACGTTTACATAGAAGTTGAAGAGACCACAACAGGCAATATCAGCCTATTTATGGGCTTTAGCTCGATGGACGATGTCTTCGGCGGTATCGACTTGACAGAGAGAAACTTCAATGTTCGAGGACTCGGCAAAGCGATTGGAGGCAATATCTCTGCTCTCCGAGGCGGCGGCGAATTCTTCCACGTCCGCGGAACAGTCGGTAAAAAGCAGAATAACATCCTCGTTTCCTGGATGAACCCGTACGTCAACGATACTCTGTGGCGTTTAGGGGTTGAGATCAGCCGCACATTAAGCGAGCTGCAGAAACACGTCAACGTCGTCACATATGGCGGCTCTGTCTATACAAACTACCCTCTGACCAATTTCTGGACAGTTGGAATGAGACAGCGTATCAGACATTCGAGAGATAACCTGAGCATCCACGCCCTTGGCGATGGCCCAATTGCTCAAGCCTCTGTGCATCAAGTGAAAAATGAACTTAACCAAGACGGATTGATCTCAGCATTCAGCGGAAACCTGAGCTACGACTCGACAGATAATGCCTTTAAGCCACATAGAGGATGGCGATCCTATTTCGAGTCTGAAGTAGCCGGTATTGGCGGTAGTTATAGTTTCTTTAAAACCAGCTACCTGAACTCGATCTACTTCCCACTCTGGCGCAGAGGGACAGTCAAGCTCCGCGGCGACTTTAAGTTTATCCTCCCCTTTGGCAGCAACACGCAAAGGAACGTACCCTATAGTGAGCGGTTCTTCCTTGGCGGCGAGACGACCGTCCGCGGCTATAAGCCCTTCCTCCTCGGACCTGTGGTTGAACTGCAAAACGATGCAGGTCAATACGAAGAGACTGATACCCCGTATGGCGGCGTATCGTCCTCCCTCCTCTCGCTGGAGTACAACCAAGAAATTTTTAGAATGCTCGATGTTTTTGCCTTTGTCGATGTCGGCAGCGTGAGCGCACGTGAATTTGAAATTAACAAAATCAGACCCACAACAGGCGTAGGCATCCGAGTCGATATTGGAAATCGGACCCCAATTGTCGTCGGTTATGGCATTCCACTAGTCAAAAAAGATAGACATGATGGAAAATGGCAGAAAGTCTTCTTCTCAATGGGCGGACAATTTTAACAAAATTTAAAGGAGCATAAATATGCGTAAATTCTTCCTCTCGGCAGCAACAGCCCTCGGCCTTTTAACAGTATCGGCCACAGCTGCTGAAAACCCACTTATCGGCGTCGTCAACTTTGCGACCTGCATTACCGATTCTAAAGCCGGTAAAAAAGAGCAGGAAAACATGGAAAGCATGCGCAAACAGATGTCTACTCTCATTGAAGACACTGAGAAAGAACTCCGTGAAATTGCGACTCGCTTTGAAGACACCGAATACTTGGACAGCCTATCTCCCAAAGCTGAGGAAGAGCTCAAAGTTAAATTCCAGACTCTCCAAGAAGACCTCAACCGTTATCAAAATCAATTTTACCAAGTTCTCAATCACGCAAACTATCAGATGATCCAAAAAATGAGCGGCAACATCGCGAAAGCTGCCGAAAAAGTGGCTACTGAGAAGCGTTTGGATTACGTGATGAACAAAGAAGCTTGCTTCTATATCCGCCAAGACCTCGATGTAACAACATTGGTCATCAGCGAGATGGACAAGAACTTCGAACTCGACGTAAAAGCGAAGAAACTCACAGATAATAGCGAAGATCTCCAGATCAAAGCCGTAGAAGAAACTATGCTTGATCAGGCAGGTTAATGAGCTATACGCTTGCCGAACTGGGCGCCCACTGCGGCGCCCAACTCATAGGCGACCCCTCCCTACCTATTTCCGGCGTGAATACCCTAGATGAAGCAACTCTGGTAGATGCCTCATTTCTAGCGAACCCTCGCTATACCGAAGCGATGAAAACCTCAAGCGCAGGCGTCATTTGCGTTACCCCGCAGACCCCATTGCCTGAAGGTAAGAATTTCCTTGTCTCCGACGACCCATCCCGCACATTCCAGCTGATCGTTGAGCTTCTCCTCCCTCCGACCACCACTGGATTTAGCGGTATCCACCCTTCCGCCGTAGTACACCCCTCAGTCATCATTGGCGAAAACGTCACCATAGGACCCCATGCGGTCATCGACCGAAACGTGAGAATCGGCGCCAATACCCACATTGGACCTAATGTATCGATTGGTTTTGATGTAGATATCGGCGAAGAATGCCAAGTCCAACCCAATTGCACCATCCGAGAACGGTGCCGCCTTGGCAATAGGGTGATCCTTCAGCCCGGCGTAGTAATCGGCTCTTGCGGTTTTGGCTATACACCCGACAAGTTCGGACGCCACATGAAACTCGAACAGCTCGGCATCGTCATCCTTGAAGATGACGTAGAGATCGGCGCCAATTCGACCATTGACCGCTCCCGCTTCAAAGCCACCATCATCCGCAAAGGGACAAAGATCGACAACCTTGTTCAGATCGCCCATAACGTTGAAGTTGGCGAGCACAACATCATCGCAGCTCAAACTGGCATCGCCGGTTCGGTTAAAACCGGTAAGTACGTGATGCTTGGCGGCCAAGTTGGAGTTGTCGGCCATGTCGAGCTTGAAGACCACGTCCTCATCGCGACCCGCGGCGGCGTTAGCAAGTCGCTGAAAGCCGGCAAGTACCGCGGCAGCCCAGCCATCCCCATCACCGAATACCACCGGCAGGAAGTACACGTCCGCAAACTCGACGAATACGTCCAACGCCTCAAAGAACTCGAGAAAAAATTCCAGTAGATCAGGGAGTGTACCTAAAAGATTGCTTCGTCGATTTCCTGGATTATTTTGGCCGATTTTCGATTCATTTGGTGGGGGGCATATACGAACATTGATATTCCCCCCACCAAATGAATCGAAAATCGGTTCAAAAGAACCAGGAAATCGACAGAAGAATCATTTAGGTACACTCCCTAAACTATGGCTGCCATTTCAAAATCTGAAACTTGGGATAGGATCGTTCAAGCTGAAACCACCGGCAATGCGACCAACGTTCTCATGGCGATTAAAGACCATATTTATCAGCACCCTGACGAGTCGTTTAATACTGTTGAAAGACGGCTCCGCGTTGAAGGTCGTGTGACGCATATTTTCGCAGAGACGATGGAACAAAGAAATCGCGAGGGTCGAATAGGAGCCGGATATTTTGCAGACGTACACACGGGAGCCCATTGCAAGTTTGGAGTGAGGATTCTTATGAGATCCTATCCTAATCTTTGGCCGGTTATCGCTAAGTTAAGCGCGAATCGCGAAGAAAACTTAGAGCGGCTGAAGAACGATACCGGTATCCCGATGGTTCCTCCTCAATTGGCGCAAGCCCTCTTTTCACATTTCAAGAGTAAATGATAGCTCTCTTGCCACAATTACACATTTAACAGGATGCGCGAAGCGCGCCTACAGGATCGGGGAAGCCCCCATAGGCCTCAATCTAACTTACTGTAAATTGCTGGATATTAGTCGATTAATCGTATGATTGCTCGCTGCTGAAGCTCAGGAAAAAATTCACAGAGTTGCACAGAGATAGATTAAAGTTACACAGAGAATAACCCAG
>JANPFC010000104.1:0-9579 GCA_031423235.1 Chlamydiota bacterium
CTGGGTTATTCTCTGTGTAACTTTAATCTATCTCTGTGCAACTCTGTGAATTTTTTCCTGAGCTTCAGCAGCGAGCAATCATACGATTAATCGACTAATATCCAGCAATTTACAGTAAGTTAGATTGAGGCCTATGGGGGCATCCCCAAATCCTCTAAATCCTGCCCTCTCGCTTGCGAGAGGATTATCCTGTAAGCTTTGTTTTGCGCATCCTGTAAAAGGTGTATTGGCCTCAATAGAGCCAGCCTTTCTCTCTGCAATTCTGAATCGGATTGACGGCTGTTTGACGATTTGCTATCTACTGATCTCATGATCCGTTTCGTTCTGCCCCTTGCCATTTTGCTATCCACCTGGCTCCATGCCGAGCGGGCTCCGCCTGTCCGAGTTTCATATACCTCCGAACAGATTGCAAAATCGAAAAAGATCAAACACCTAATCGTCATCTTTCAGGAAAATTGGTCGTTCGATTCTCTCTATGGGACCTTTCCTGGCGTGGAGGGGCTGTCTAGCGCAAAGCCGGAAAACTCAATTCAGATCGATCTTGAAGGGAACGCCTATCCTTCTCTTTTGAAGTGCGTCAATGCTGATACAGGAGCTCTCTATTCGGAAATTCCAAAGAATCTTCCCAATGCCCCTTTTGATCTTAGCAAATATCTTCCGATGCAAGAGAAGACAGGAGATCTGATCCATCAGTTCTACCAGGAAAAGCTTCAGATCAATGGGGGCAGGATGAACCGATTCGCTGCTTGGAGCGATGCGGGTGGTTTTGTCATGAGCTATTACGACATTAGCAAAACCCGTATGGGAATGTTGAGCAAGCAATTCACTATTTGCGATCAGTGGTTCCACTCTTGCTATGGCGGCTCGATGTGCGGAGTTCTTTGGCTCTTCTCAGCGCAAATGCCTGTTTGCCCGAACGCCCCTAAAAAGATCGTTGCCTCAGTGCTGCCGAGCGGCGTGATGTCTCAGGATGGCCTCGTCTCTCCAGATGGATATGCGATTAACGACATGCAGCCGTTTTTCTGGCCCTACGTTGTGAATACGCCGCAAGAGCTCCGGATGCCTCCCCAAAGATATAAAACAATCGGGGATCTCTTAAGCGAGAAAATGGTCTCCTGGAAGTGGTATGCGGAAGGGTGGAACCGGGCGGTTAAAAATGATCCAGATCCCTCTTTCGCCTACCATCATCAGGCGCCGGTTTACTTTGAGCAGTTTGGCCCCGATACAGATGCGAGAAAAGAACACCTTTTTGATCTGGAGCAGTTTTACGACGACTTGAAACAGGGGACCGTTCCTGAAGTGTGTTTCATCCGATCTACCGATCTCAACAGTCAGCATCCGGGAGTCGGCGGGCTTTTAAGGGGGCTTGATTGGTGCGCCGATCTGATAGAGAAGGTGCAAAAAAGTTCAGCCTGGGCAGATTGCGCCATCATTTTGACCTATGATGAGAATGGAGGCAGGTGGGATCATGTCGCACCTCCGATTGTAGATGCATTTGGCCCTGCCACTCGCGTCCCCGCAATCATCATCTCTCCCTTTGCGAAGAAGAATTTCGTAGATCATACGCAATATGAAACAGTCTCAGTTCTTAAATTCATCGAAGAGAGATGGGAATTGCCCTCTCTTTCTACGCGGGATGCCAAGGCAAACAATATTCTAAATGCCTTCAATTTCAATTGAGTATACCCAAGAGTGAATCGATTCTAGAATCGCTTTTCAAGTCCTAGATAGAGCAAGTGGCTATGAAATCTGTTATTCCATTCGTAATCATAAGACGCGTCAACTTCAATTTCGTAGTCGAATAGGAACCGGAGCATCCCACCCGCAAAGAAATTATTCCGTCCCAATCCAACGGCCTGCATCTGCGAGGCGACCGCAAGAGGCGCTGAAGCAAAGGCAATATTCTGGTTGTGGTTGAGGAATTCGCGCTGCCAAAGGATATTGACTTCTGGAATGAAGGTGAAGCATCCTCGCTCTATCGTGTAGCTCCCTGTAGCGCCCAAAGAACTTCGGAGAGAACGGATATTTTGCTTTCCGATATGGAACGTCTGCAGCACTGGCCCCGTTTCGTGGTAGCTTGGAACATGCACTTGAACGTAGCCAAGTCCTAGAAACGGTGTGAAGCGCCAATTGCAGCTTGAGGCGGTATAGCCGATATCAGAGTAGACGTTCCACTGGTAGCCGAGAGGTTTTCCGTTAACGGCGCCGCCTGCTGTATTTCTATGGAAGTGATACCATTGGGCCGCTCCTCCGCCAATCAGGTCGATGAAGAAATTACTGTTCACGCAAGGCATAAAGGTGCCGAAGAATGTTCCTTCTGCTGTCTGGATGTCGAATTTATTTTGATGGTTCAGAGTTTTTGCATGGAGATATTCGTATCCGGGGCTGAACCCGATTCCGAAGGACTCGCCTACATAATCAAACCCGATCAGTCCGCCCGCTGAATAATAGCGGTAAGGATCCTGAGCTGATTTCTTATAGACTCGGCCCAGGCTTCCCACCCCGTCTGCAAACACCCCCCACGAATTTTTTCTTTCGGAGTCGATCCGAATCGGCGTAGTTGGCGAATCTGTCGACTGAGAGATAAAATCTCTTGCCGTCGCAGCGGCATCAGGAGCGCTCATTGCGGGAGACTCGGTGGCAGCGATGAGGTTGTTAGACATCGATGCCTTCACAGCGAGAGGAGCGGCTCCGCCTCTTCTTTGCATGTTAGATCTGAGCCTATCCAAACGACGGGAAAAATTGATGGTATTTTGATAGGTCTGAGAGAGGACAGGGGCCGTGAAGGCGGTTGAATTCACTGGAGCATCGGGGGTCGGAGGGACAAATAGAGAGAGGAGAACGGTGTTGGCGGTATAGCTGACTTCAGTTGTCGCAGCAGGAGGAAATCCAAATTTATTGATATTTGCAAACGTCGTATTCATCAGCCCCGTTCCCCCTGCGTTATCCACAAGGATGAGGGTTTCCGTTCCTGAAAAGGTATGACCCGGCAGCAAGTATAAATCGAGATTTCCATCGAGGATCGCGCTCCCGTTATTCACAACTAGTTGATCGAAACTAGTTAGGCTCAGAATCTCTACTGACAGAGTTCCTGAAGCTGTTTGGGTGTAGTTCCCGTTGATTGTCAGGACTCCAGGACTTAATCCAGGAGCGAGCGTCCCTGAGTTGTTCACGGTTGCTGCGCTCGTGCCGATGATTCCAGTACCGCCCAGCGTCGCCCCTAAAGCGACGGTAATGATTTGGTCTGCTAACGAGCCGGTGGAACCAATTAACAGAGTCCCTGCATTAACGACCAAATCATCTGAGAATGTGTTCGCCCCTGTGAGTTCAAGGGTACCTGCCCCACCTTTCAAAAAGGCGCCATTGCTGATGACGGCGGAAATTGTCATGTCGATATCGGCCGTCCCTGATCCAATATTATAATTGATGCCGTTCACAGCGCCGCCCATATTCAACGTCCCCGCGAAAGTCGCTGTTCCGTTGTTCGCCGCATCAAATTCTACAATTGTCCCGTTTCCTCCAGTCAAGATAAGGTCTACATCTAAGGAAGTGTCCATCATGGAAAGTGCCGTCCCTCCGCTAGACAACGTAAGATTGCCTCCTCCGGTGAAAGTCCCCGAAGTGAAGGCCAGAGAAGCGATTTCTTCTGTAAAACCAGCCAGATCCCAAGCGCCCCCTTCGATGAAGACATTCGAAGTTAAGATATGCTGGGTGTTTTGCATGTGCTGGACGGTTCCTCCCTGAATCAAGAGATCTCCTTTAAACGCAAATGCCGATATTGAGCCGGATGGTTTGTTCAACCGCAAAGTTCCTCCAAGGACGGTCGTAGGGCCGGAATATTGGTTGCCGTCGGAGCTTTGGTACTCTACTGTGCCTGTGGAATTGTTGACCCCGATATTGACTCCGAAAAGAGAAACCCCACCAGCTCCGTTATCAACAGCAGTTTCAATCAGAGTTAGCCCAGATGCGACTTCGAAATCGAGATTGCTAAGCATACCAAAATCTGCGTTGAATAAAACGTTCTGGGCTCCGGACTGAACTTGGATTAAGGCATTGCCGGACGACGTTTGCATATTGATGGTATATTCACTCTGCGGATCGCCAATCGTGTAGACAACGGAAGTAGGCTCAAAATAGATATATCCTACTGTTTCTCTGCCGCCACCCACATCATTCACTGTTGTGTTTCCAGAAGGAGCGTTTCCAAAAGTGGCAATCGCATCAATTGCATTTGGGTAAGCAGCACTCCAGTTACCGTTATCTTCCCAGTTGAAATTACCCATTCCTCCTTGGGTCCAAGTCACTGAGTAACCTTGAGTCATAGAGAGCAGTAAGATTGTAGAGAGAAGACCGTTGGATTTCATGTTTGTTCCTTGTTTTAACTCATTTTTAAGCCAAGAAATTTTTTTTGTCTAGTAAATTGCCGAGAGTATTTTCAAGAAAGGGTATAAATTTACAGCAAGGGCGGGCGGACAGTATGCCAGTTCAGCATTGCCTTGGCTGCGGGGATGAATGGGCGCTGTTTAATAGTGTGATAGATCATTTCAAATTCGGGCGGGTTAGGGCTCATCCCTTTCTTCCCTTGATGAAATAGAGAGACGATGAGTTCGGGATAGAGGTTGGCGATTCCGCAAATCGACCCGGATGCGCCAAGACCGACCGCTTCAATGATCTGATTTTCACTGCCTACAAATAGCTGAAATCCGGCAAACTCCTTGATTATCTCCTTAGTGAAGGAGAGATTCCCTTCGCTTTCTTTCAGGCCGATAATCGTGCTGGGAAACTCTTTTAAAAGGGTCCGAATGACGGGCAAGGTGATCGGAACTCCGCTATACTGCGGGATATGATAGAGAAGGACTCGGAGTTCTGGATGATTGATCTTCTGTACAACGGTACGATAGTAGGCAGCGAGCCCCTTATCCGTTATTTTTTTGTAAAAACTGGGAGGGGCAATGAGGAGGTCTCTGCATCCGAGTTCTAGGGCGGCTTTGGCTAGATCGACCGTGTCGGGAATCGATGAGCTGCCGTTTCCCAAAATGATCTTTTTAGGATCGAGCCCCTTTGCGATCACCTTCTTTAGCGCCTCGATCCGCTCTCTGAGTGAAAAAGAGGGGCCTTCTCCGGTTGTCCCAAAGAGGGCGACTCCCTGGCAGCCCCGTTTTATAAGATCGAGGCAGTGGCTCGCAAGTAGGTCGTGATTGCAGCTCAAATCGGGGTGCATCGGGGTCAACGCCGCTGCATAGATCCCCTCGTGGAGGGTTTTCATATGGGCAATTATACGGTCTTGTGTTTTCCAAGACAAGCCCACACTGCCAAGAGCAATAGGAGGACTAGCGCGAACACGACGGGGATGGTGAAGAGTGTTTTAGGTGCAAAAACGCCCACCAGAAAGGTTCCGAGTGTGGCGGTGCCTAGATTGATGAATTGCATCACAGCCGATGCGTTGGATTTATCTGAGGCTTGCGAGAGCCCCTCCGTAGAGGCGAAAAGCCAAAGAGTGTACATCCCAGCGAGGATGAGGGCTTGCGGTAAAAATAGGCTCCAGCCTGAATCCGTTTCCATCTTTATGCTGACGAACATGGCGATGATGCCGATGATAGAGAGCAAAATCCCCAAAAGCATGGCTAGCCGCGGGCGTATTTTATGTGCCAGTTGATTTCCTGCAAGCAGCCCCAAACACATTCCGAATGGGAGGAGGAGGCTGAAAAGGCCGTACGACTCAGGAGTAAGTCCCATGAGTTCGATGGCGACAAAGGGGGCTTCTGTTGAAAATACATAGAGAATGGTGATGGAGAGCCCCATCAGGAGGCCGTGGAGGGTGATGAGCGGGTTTTTGAATTGGCTGAGATACCCTTCGGCGATACGTCCTATTTGCAGTGCCTTTGGATCCAGATGTTTGGCCGTCTCTGGAAGAGTTAAACAAAGGAAGAACATGAGTAGGGAGTATAAAATCAAAAAGGCGAAACACCCTTTCCATCCAAAGGCAACGGTTATAAAGCCGCCAATCGCAATCCCAATGCTCGGGGCGATGGCGAGGCCGAGGAGGAGAAGGGAGAGGACTTTGGTTGCGCTTTGGCCTGAATGGAGGTCGCCGACCATTGTGAAGGTGATTTTCAGCCCCACCGCAGCGCCGAGCGCCTGAATGAAGCGTCCCAGGCAAAGGACCCAAAATGAGCCGGATAAAAACGCGAGGGCGGAACCGATGATGGAGATGATGAGTCCAAAGAGGATCGATTTTTTTCGTCCAAACCGATTTCCGAGCGGCCCATAAATGAGCGGGCCGAACGAAAAACCAAATAAGTAAGTTGTCATCGTCCATTGGTTTTCGGAGGGGAGTAAATCGAAAGTTTGAGAGATCTGCGGCAAAGCGGGGGTGACGAGGACGGCTAGAACTGTAGCTAGCGAAATGAGCATGAGCAAAACGATCAATCTTGGAAATTTTAATAACTCAGACAAGCGGATACCCTCCATCTACATGAACGACAGAACCAGTTGCAAAACCGCATTCGATTAGAAATTGGACGGCTTTTGCGATATCTTCCGTATGGCCGATCCGTTTTGCTGGGAGTTTTTCTGCAGCTTGTTCGAAAAACGCGGAACGATCAAGCGGAGGGAATGTATCCCAAAGCGGAGAGTCGATCACCCCCGGAGAGATGGTATTTACTCTGATCGGAGAAAGTTCCAGCGCCAAGGCTCTCCCTAACCCCTCAACCGCTGCATTGATTGCGCAGCCTGTAGTAAAATTCTGGAGCGGCTTTTCATTAGCAGCTCCGCTGAAAAAAGTGATCGATCCGCCTTTGCGTATATGCGGAGCGCCCTGTTTTGCAGCGCAGTACTGCCCCCAAAATTTGCCGTCGAAGTATTTCTTTGCGTCTTCTGTTTTGCCCTGGATAAATGGGCCCATGTAAAAGTCAGCTCCAGGGGTGACGAGATGATCAAAAGGGCCTATTTTAGAGAAGAACTGAGAAATCTCTTTTTCCACCCGCAAATCGAGGACGTGAATTTGGATCTCCCCGATTTCTTTCTTAGCCTGTTCTAATTTTTTTTGGGACCTGCTTGCGATGATGACTTCATGCCCATTCTTGTGCATCAATTTGGCGGTCGCCAAACCCATGCCCGAACTCCCCCCGATGATGACCACTCGCTGTTTTCCCATCTATCCTCGCTTTTCCTCTGGATAGCAAAGATACGGGAATCAAGCAAGCTATCCAAATAAAAAGGGCGGAGCTATACTGCGCTCGGCCTGAAACTTGGAATTTTGAACGCGCCAAAACCGCTATAATCGACGATCTTAAACTGGTTCATATTTCTAATATTGAATAGTTTACGATCGTCGATTCTAGCGAGTTTTCGCGCGGCTCAAAATCAAAGTTTCAGGCCGAGCGCAGTATAAGATGAGAATAAATAGGTGAAGCGATGAAGATAGGAATTGTTGGCGCTGGCGGCGTCGGATCTGCGTGCGTGATGGCTGTAGTCATGAGGGGCTTTGCGCAAGAAGTGATCGTGATTGATCGAAATGAAAAACGGGCCAAGGGCGTCGTAACCGATATGCAGTATGGAGCGACCGTGTCTCCTGCAGTGATTCTCCGCGATGGCGATTATTCCGATTTGAAAGGGGCATCGCTTGTCATGATCACTGCAGGGATCAATGAAAAGGCGGGCGGCGCTACAGACCGAAACGATCCATCGGGCCGTTTAAAGCTTTTGAGTACGAATGCAGGCATTTTCCGAGAAATCGTCCCCAAAATTGTAGCAGTAGCTCCGCAAGCAGTCCTTCTCGTTGTGACCGATCCGCCCGATCCGTTAGCGCAGCTGACACGCGAACTTGCAGGCCATGATCAAGTTCTCAGCGCGGGCACATTTTTAGATTCAATGCGCTTCCGCTGGCATGTGGGAACCCATTTTGGAGTGAGCCCCCAATCTGTGGAGGCCATGGTAGTAGGAGAGCACGGGACATCGCAGGTGTTTTTGTGGTCGCTTGCAACCATCGCAGGAGTGCCGGTCAAGGATTTCAAATCAGATGTAAGCTTTGAGACGCTCCAAAAACAGGTGGAGCAAGAGGTGCGGTTTGCCAATATCACCATCATTGAGGGGATCAATGCAAGCCAGTATGGAATTGGGATGATTTGCGCCCGTATTGCAGAAATTGTGGTGCGAGACGAGCAAGCAGTGATTCCGATCGGCTCCTATAACCCGCGCTATAAAACGGTGGTCTCGCTTCCGAGCATTGTGGGCAAAAAAGGGGTGGTCAAAGTGTTTGAACCCCCAAAATCTGCAGCAGAGCAGCAAGCATTCGAAAGAAGCGCCGACACAATTAGAAAAGCGTACGAAGGAATTCGTTAATTAAATTTTTAGTTAACACGCAATTACATAGTTTGCTTTTTGCTGATTTTAGTATATAATATTGCTAAAATTAACTAACGGTATAATTATGTCTGTAATACAAGATTTTTTATTAAACCACCCTATGGCCCCTTATGTTACTGCGGCTGTAGTAGTAGGAGCCACTGCCTTAGCGGGACTTAAGTTTTGCGTATCTAAATGCCGGGGCAGCGATGCAGATCTTCAAACTGTCACAAAACTGGCTCGTGAAATTGTTTCATTGGATTTAACAATTGCTGATGCCGATGCATATGACTTTGTGGCCACACATAAGAAATCCGTTAGGACGCACAATACTGGGTCCGGTAATCTTGCTGTTATGGCCGCTGCAGCGCGCCTCATCGCTGGAAGAGATAAAAGCGGCACTATTTCTCAAGAAGCCAAAGGGCAAACGTTCCTCGAATTAGGAAACAGTCTTCTCAAAAAGAGATCAGGTCAATGCGATGCAATGGCATCATCTGTGATAGCAAAAATTGTCGAACACATTCAAAACGGCGGAAAGTGGAATTCAACCGTGGAACTGGTCGGAAATGGAGGCCATGCTTTTGTGATTATGAACCGTAAGGGAGATTTAAAAGATCCATCTACTTGGGGAAGCAAAGCTGTGATCATCGATACTTGGCTTGCTAAACTTGGAGTGCACGAGGACTTCAAGCACGCGATTAAAGCTGGAGATGCTGGCGTTGTATCGAAATCGAGCGAAGTTAGACGAAATGCCAAAGTATTTGAACCAGATAGGATCACTTGTACATTTACTCCCGAAGATCTTAGAGAGCTCGCTGCAGCCCAGCAAGAGCGTTTGGATAGCAGAGGCGGGTAAGTTTTCCAAAAAAAGGCCAGATTTGAATCTGGCCTGTCTTGCTTAAGCGCGTGAATTAATCAGATTTGGGTCGATTTTAGGTTGGTCGTTCTGCTCTTCTGTGCTTGCCATTCCACTTAACATGTCTAATTCACTGAAAGTTGTTGGATTATTTGGGTTTAATGCTTCAATTTTCGATTTAATTTTGTCTAGTATAGAATTGTCGCCATTTTGTGCTTCGTATTGATTAATTTGAGATATACCGAAAAAAGTTCAAGAATCGAAAAATATTTTTTTACCACCCGCGAACAGGGTTCGCTAGAGGGCACAGAGCCCACAGAGAAGGATTAAATTTTAAATCGACGCAGCCCATCTCGCAATAGCTTCACATTGAAATT
>JANPFC010000105.1:0-10258 GCA_031423235.1 Chlamydiota bacterium
ATATACGGCGAACCGTTAGGTTTGGTGAATTTTGGTGAGCATCTTTTGCGCCCCAGCGCATTGCTCGCTCTTGCAAACTCGCTGAGTTTGCGGCGAGCTCCGCAACGCTACTGGGACTCAAAATCTGCTACCCAAATTCACCAAACCTAACGGTTCGCCGTATAGCTCTGGTTCCTTGTCTTCTTTATTCATAGAGTTTTACAGAAAATAATACTTCTCTCTTCATAGTCAGCTATATTGCCTCTCAGTCTCTCTTTTGATGCATTCCGCAATAGCTGCTCTTGATATAGTCGTGTTGCTGGTGAGAAGCCCCTTAACACATACAACGATAAGCATTTGTGTAGACGAAGTAAAATGATATAACCCTAGAAGTTCTCTATAATTCCCACTTCTTGTCATTTCTTTGCCTATTTCCATTGAAATAACAAATGCAAAAACCGTAGCTATCATTGAAAACATCAAACAACTCCTTGGATTGCAGATATCTGAAATGACTCCGTGAATGGGGGCTGCAAAAGCTTGGCAACCGAAAAGTCCTAAGAAGATCCAAATAGGAGGGGTCGATGTTTGCAACGCCAAATATATCAACAACACATCTGCGATTGAATCTAGAAGAATATTGAGCAAAGAACTAACAACAGTCGGTTGAACAAGTAAAGACCTGTTTACAGATTCGCGCCAATTTTGAAGGTTCTGTAGATGTCTCATTCTTCCAGAGAAAAGAGTTCCCCAAAATGCCCACTCACACAGCATCTTAGCTCCAAGAGTGAATAAGACCAAAATCATTAGCGGAGGTGGGTGCCCCCTAAAAAAGGCCATAAAACACATAGCCAGAATATGAGGAAGAAACCCAACTGTTGTACTAATTCCACTCATCAGACCAAATGCAGGCATAGCTAGCTTCATGAAGCTGATATCTCCGATTACCAAAACAGATGCTAGTCTTTTTTTGCTATTCAGTTCAACATAATCAGAGTATCAAACGTTGGACACGTCTCAAATTCAGAAGTCATCAGGATATATAGAGAGTTCTCAAGAAGCACCTATCTCTCTTGCCAACTTACTAGGTAGCTATGAAATGACTTCCTGCAAAAGTTTTTTGTGCATATAATTTATTCTCAAAACGTGAACATGATCATTTAAAGGAGCTGTGTTATGAGATGTTTTTTTGTTCTGTCTGTTACATTGGTATGCTCAGCGCTATTTGGAGAAACACAAAGCGAAAAAATCTATGTTGATTCTCAAAATATTGCATTTGATGGGAATACCATTTGGGTTAATATGGATTCGTTGTGGGTGAAGACACATGCACTTTACTCAGACGGGAAAGGGATGTGCATTGATGGCTATGATTCTTGGCTGTGCCCAGTTTGCAAATATATAAATCCTGCGGACACTCTACAATGCTTCAGATGTAATTATACTATGCGGCCGAAAGTGTCTCTTGATTAAAAAAATTCTGCTAGTCTTTCTGCTACTTTTTCTTATTTGGCAGTTCTGTGAAACACGCACGGAAATGTTGAGAATCCCCGATAAGTCTGGGGCTGATTTTGTCTTAAAACTGCCCCGTAAAGATAGGAAAAAACTGGAGTTTTTATTTAGTCAGTTTATTTCATATGATGATTTTTCTTACTGTCTTTTTGGCAGTAAGCCCATGTCTTTGAGCGGATATCCAAAGCCCTTTATTTATTCTAATTGGATGAGCTTTCGTGAATCTATACAACCACGTTACATAAAAATGCATCTGGCATGGAAAACGTGGTTAAAATATCGGCATCATTTCCAAAATCCAAATTTTGTGATTTGGAAAGAAAAAAGTCCCTGGTGGAAGGATGAGGGCATAATCATTTTAATTGCGAATAAACAAAAAATGAATTTCGTGATACAGCACTATGCAGAAGATTTTTCCTCAGTTCTTGGGGAAGCTGCCAGTTCTGCGGAAAGCTTACTAGAAAAGGCTAGCAAAAGGCCGTTATTTGAAGATGTATTAAAATGCCATGAGGGATTAATAGGGATATTGTTGGGGTACGGTCGTAATAATGCTTTTTTATTTCATCAACGAGATCTAGGGGCTTGCATTTCTTTATCTTCCATATGGGAAGAGGGGATTGTAAAACAGATGAGTCAACCTGAGGGAGATATGCATTTGGTTCTTCATTACCCCTGTTGCATGGTCGACCCTAATTCTGAAGAAACAAAGAGGCTAAGAGATGAATTTATTTCAACTAGGGAGAAAATTTTCGATTATTACCGGCACGATGAGTACACCCTCTTGGAAAAAACCTTGGCTCTATTGCGATAAAAACTACTTACTTTTGATTGAAGAGGCTAAGAGTTGCTTCCACCACATCTTTTCCCTCATAGTATTTGACGATAGCCTCTCTTTCCTGTCTGTAAGTTTGCTTGAGCTGCTTTGTTTCCTCCGAATCAGGATCACAAGCAAATCGAGGATAAAACAAATCCGACAGATCCCATGGCTGAAAAGTGATATCTTTTTGACTCAGTTTCTCTAAGTTCACAACTTCTTCCTCAGGCCACGGAGAGACCATAGGGGACTTTGCAAGATCCATCCCACGATATTTGTGATAAAGCCACGCATTGTCTCTTCCAAAACCCAATAGAGTCCCAAGATATCCATCATGGTCTAAGGCTTTCAAAAATCGGCGAAGCTTTATATTATCGAATAAATCATCAGCTTCAATTGCTTGTGCATGTAATATTTGCCGGAAATCTTCCATATTTTTTTTTACCACCTGGGCCATCTTTTTTTTATCGATCAACCTTAAGCCGATTATCTCATTATTGAATGCATCACTTGTATACAAAACAAACCGTGAATTAGGAAAATAATGAATATATTTATTTAGAGCTTCCCACCCCAACTTTATCTTGAGCTGCTCAGGGTTAAAGAAGAAGCATATGTTTCGAAAATTGGGAGGCCAAAAGCACTCAAGCAGAATGTCCTTGAGTTCTGGATTATCAATAAAATACTGAATAGTAGCCCGGGGTTTTCTGTACTGATGAATGGACATTGGCTTACTGCCCATTAAAGTATAAGCCCAGGCGTTCAGAAAGCAAACGTCTCGAAAGAAATATTCGAGCCTTTTCTTGTCTTTTAAAGGCATTCGAAGGGAAAAGCTGTCATCAGTAGTTGAGCCATGAATCTGAACGGTCACAGGCCAATATCGTCCTCCCAGATAAGCAATAACGAGGAATGTTGATAAGAAGAATAGAATTCTTTTCATGAAGCCACCCTACCAAGGTCTAGGCTTCCCACAAAATGTGCGAGAAATTTCATCCCACCTTTTGCAAGTTGCATCACCCCCATAGTTATTATAAAAGCATTCGCAAATCCACCGTGCTGGATGTATCTTCCTAGCATAAGCGACATACCTACCATTTGTATCAGAATGGATCTCTGTAACTGGAATCCACTGTCCTTCAACAAAGGCAAAAATACCTTGATGTTCAAGAGCTATTTGGGATGGTTCTACGTAAAATTTTTGCATCTCGGTTTCTACCGCTTCTTGGGCTTGAGAAACCATAGGTAACATCATTGCGAGAATTCCAAAAAACAGAGACTTTTTCATGCTATTTTCCTCCAAAAATTAAAGGGGCAAACAATACTTTAAGGTCGGCACATAAGTCAATAAAGAAAGCTTGAGGCGCCTTGAACCCGCCCATCGGCCAATTTTTGAGTCACGTCGGGTATAGGGATATACATTCCTTATTTCCACTCTTTCATTGCGATTTCTAGCAGATCTCTACCCGTCCATTTCTTGAGGATATCTTCTCGTTCCCTTTCGTATTGAATCCTTAGTTCTCTTGTTTCCTCATCTAAAGGATCAACTGAAAAAACGGGTAGGTTCAGAATCGGATGGTTTTCATTTTCAAGTGTTGATGTTAGCTCATTTCCAATACTCTCATACATTTCACGTTGTGATCTGAATTTATGGCAGGATCTCAATTTCTCTACCTCTTCCCATCTAGCTAGAAATCTCTGAGAATTATGAACACCAAAACCATAAAGAATGCCGAGCAGAAGATGATTGTTTTTTAATACAGTCCTTATTGGATCTTCATCATGCTCAAAAGATTTCAGCATTTTAGTAATGTCAATTTTTTGACCAAGAACACTTTCAAAAAGCTTCTGATGCTTAAAAACGATATTCCTGAAATGCTCTTTGTGGATGAGAAGTATTTTTATGGTACAGTCGTTTTCTTCACTGCCGATAATCCTAAATATCATCTTCTTTTTTGGGAAATATCTCTGATATTTACTCCAGGTTTTCCATCCTTCCTTCAAGACTTGGTTGATTGGAACTGAATCCGCTTCAGGTATCAGGGAAGAAGTATAGCAAGCTGTCCCCATTGGTTTTGATCCAGAGAGAACGTAGATCAGCCCTTCTTTGTACAGAATCCTATAAAAGAACTGACACAAACAATCATGATCTTGAAGAGAAATTTGGGTTGTTCCGCTAGGTTGAATAGACGATTTAAAATATCCAAAAGCGGCCAAGAGTATCAGGCCACATATGTAGAGATAGAAATGTGATTTTCTTAAAATCACTTGTAACAAATCTCACACCAGAATTTATAGAGAAGATTGCAATGACCACAATGCATGCATTCCCAGTACCCGTCAGCGCAATGAGCGGTCCACATATCGGTAAAATACAACCCATTTTCATCTCTGAACAGAGCCGAAGTTCTGACTTCTCGGTCCTTAATCAAAACGAAAATCCCATTCTGATTGATCCTAATTTGATCTGGTAATACATAAACACATTCTTCTAGTTTTATGTTTTCTACATAATTCTCTGCGCCTAAAAATGAAATTGCAAACAAATAAAACGCTAGCATTTTCACACATACCTCCTGCTTGATGAAATCGCAGACATTTTATCTGAAATGAATTAGCTGTCAACAGTCTAGGGCAGCTGTTTATTAAAGAGCTTGCAATTTCAATCTCATTTAGGTATGAGGAGGATTGTTTATGAAGTCAAAAACCTGTACCAAAGTTTATTTATATGTGGGCTCTGTCTTGTTGGGGATTGCTGCTGCTATAGTGGGGTTTCTTGTAGGTGGTGTGTATTTGGCTATCCCTGGGTTTTTTATCGGGATTCTTGCCGGTCATTTCTATGGGAAACATTTTTCACCCCCACCGTACAAGTAAGAACTTGTTACTCATACCAATCCATAAGTCTATTTTTGTTCACTCAAATTCTGCATGATCCTATGAACCTATCCTCCGCCTCTCCCTCCTTTCTTCTTGATTGGAATGCTTTTTCCGTACATAAGATATTTGAAAAGGAAATAGCCTATGAACCTCCACGAGTACCAAGCCAAAAAAATTCTGAAAAAATATGGGATCCCCATCCCTGAGTTCGGAGTTGCCTCCACCGTTGAAGATGCGCTTCGGATCGCAGACGAGCACAATCTGACTCAGGCCGTCTTGAAAATCCAAGTGCACGCAGGCGGAAGGGGCAAAGCGGGCGGAGTGAAATTCGCCAAGACGAAAGAGGAAATTGCCCATGTCGCTAAAGAACTAATCGGCATGAAAATGGTCAATCAGCAGACAGGCCCGGAAGGAGTCATCGCTAAAAAAATTCTGATTTCCAAGCCGATCGACATTGCGAAAGAGTTTTATCTTGGCGCAGTGATTGACCGCGATCGGGCAACGCCTCTATTGATCGCATCGCCTGAAGGGGGGATGGAGATCGAGGAGATCGCTGAGAAATCACCTGAAAAGATTTTGAAAATGCCCTTCGCCTTCAACGGCCACTTAAGACCTTACCAATTGCTTAGATTAACTAAGTTCATGGGCTGGACCGGCGATTTGGCAAGGAAGGGGGCTGTGCTGGCTCAGGGTGTTGCCAAATGCTTCATCGATACCGATGCGGCCATGCTGGAGATCAATCCGCTGGTGCAGACGAAGGAGGGCGATATCGTGGCTCTCGATGCAAAACTTAGCATCGACGACAACGCTCTCTTCCGCCAGTCGGAGATCTTGGCTTACTACGACCCATCTCAGGTATCGCCTCAAGAAGCGGCGGCTAAAGAGTTTGATCTGGCCTACATTGCAATGCACGGAAATATCGGTTGCATGGTCAATGGCGCAGGCCTTGCAATGGCGACCATGGATATCATTCAGCTCTATGGAGGTTCGCCTGCCAACTTCCTCGATGTGGGGGGCGGCGCTTCTAAGGAGAAGGTCGCTGAAGGGTTTAGGATCATTTTGAGCGATTCGAAAGTGAAGGCTGTGTTGGTCAACATTTTTGGCGGCATCATGAATTGCGCCACGATTGCTGAAGGGGTGATCCATGCTTGCGTTGAGCAAAAAATTAAAATCCCAATCGTAGTCCGGATGGAAGGGACTAATGTCGAAGAGGGAAAGCGGCTCTTTAAAGAGAGCGGGCTGAAAATCACAACTGCTGAAGATATTAAGAAAGCCGCTGAACTGGCAGTTCACTCGGTAAAGGGGCATAAATAATGGCGATCTTAGTCAATAAGAAAACGAAAGTCATCGTACAAGGGATCACCGGCCAATCGGGCAAATTCCACGCAGAGAGCTGCAAAGAGTATGGGACGATGCTCGTCGGCGGAGTGACTCCGGGTAAAGGGGGCACTGAGATCCTCGGCGTTCCTGTTTTCGATACCGTGTGGGAAGCGAAAAAAGCGGTTCACGCAGACGCAACTCTTATTTTTGTGCCAGCTCCCTATGCAGCGGACGCGATTTTAGAAGCGGAAGATGCGGGCATCCCTCTCATCGTTTGCATCACTGAGGGGATTCCTGTCCGCGATATGCTCGAAGTGAAGCGGGTGATGAATCATTCGAAGTCGAGGCTCATCGGGCCGAACTGCCCAGGTGTGATCACTCCGGGCGAGTGCAAAATTGGGATTATGCCAGGCTACATCCACAAACGGGGCAAAGTGGGGATCATCTCCCGCTCGGGAACTCTTACGTATGAAGCTGTTTGGCAAACCACTCAGCTTGGATTGGGCCAATCAACATGCGTCGGCATCGGGGGAGATCCTCTCAATGGGACCAATTTCATCGATGTTCTGAAGCTTTTTCAAGAAGACTCGGAAACTGAGGCTGTTTTGCTGATTGGAGAGATTGGCGGCGATGCGGAAGAGCAGGCGGCGGAATGGGCCAAAGCGCATCTAACGAAGCCACTCGCAGTCTTCATTGCGGGTGCAACGGCGCCTCCGGGCAAACGGATGGGCCACGCAGGTGCAATTATTTCTGGAGGCAAAGGGACTGCAGCTGATAAATTTGCTGCATTTGAAAAAGCGGGCGCGACCATCACTAAAAATCCGGGAGAGATGGGCCACGCAGTGCAAAAGGCGATGAAACAATGATCGAAATTCCTGGACGGATTCCTGTAGCCATCCACCCGTTTTTCTGGGTCTTTGCGATGATGATCGGCTGGATGAGCAGCGGAACCCTTATGGGAAGCCTCATTTGGCTTGGGATCATCTTTGTCTCCGTTTTAATCCATGAATTCGGCCACGCTTTGACTGCGGTTTTCTTCGGGCAAAAAGCGCGGATTCAGCTTGTCGCGCTTGGCGGGCTGACCTCATTCGATGGGCCAAAACTCAAGTTTTGGCAGCAGTTCATCATCACATTCAATGGGCCTCTATTTGGTTTTTTTCTATTTCTTCTAGCAACAGCTCTTTTGCATGTTTCATTCCCACCTCTTGCACTCAAAATCCTAAGAGACGCGCAGATCGCCAACCTCTTTTGGACGATCGTGAACCTCCTTCCCGTTATGCCTCTCGACGGAGGACAGCTCCTCCGTATTGTTCTTGAGGCAAGCTTTGGAATCAATGGATTTAAGGCCTCGCTTCTCATCGGCGCGATCATCGCAGTACTCCTTTCATTCTACTTCTTTATGATACAAGCTTTTTTGCCTGGGGCGTTTTTCTTCCTATTTGCCTTTCAGGGCTACGACTCATGGCGGAAAAGCCGTTTTGCGACCCGCGATGATCGGGAAGAGACAAATAAGCAGCTCATGATCCAGGCGGAAGAGGCTCTTCAAGAGGGCAATATTGCAGAGGCAAAGCGGGTTTTAGAAGAGGTTCGGCTAAAAGCCTCGGGCGGGACGCTCGCATTCACTTCGCAGCAGTACCTTGCTTACCTGGCCTTTAAAGATGGGAAGAGGAAAGAGTGCTACGACTTGCTTTTGCCGATCAAAGAACATTTGGCAGATGATTCACTCTGCATTCTGCATGAACTGGCCGCAGAGCAGAAAAATTATCCTCTTGTTGTGGAATTGTCGGTAAAGTGTTATCAAATTGAGCCGAGCCAAAAGATGGCGCTGAACAACGCCCGCTCATTTGCTTTTCAAGGAGAGGCGAAGCATGCTGGCGGATGGCTGCAGACAGCTTGGCAGTATGGCGGACTTAATTTGGAGCCGATTTTGGAAGAGGAGGAATTTAAAATCCTCAAAGATAATCCAGAATTCAAGGAATTTGTGGACGGACTGAAATGAAACGGTTAATTCTTCTCACATTAGCGCTTCTTACTTCCTGCTTCAGTGTGGGAGAGCCACTGCTTGTCCAGGGGCCAAGTCCGAAAAAACAAAAGCAGAAAATTGCCGTCCTTCAGAAGAAATTGGAAAGCGCTGAGAAAGAGCAGAAGAAAATAGAAACTGATGTGGAACGGTTGAGTTTAGAAATCGATGAAGCGAAGCTCTCTTTAATTCGAAGACAGCTCGACGATCACGAAAGGAGCGGAATGAAAGATTCTGCCCTCTTTATGGATGAGAGGGAAGCTCTCTACCGGATGATCGAAGCGGGCCCCTCTCCATCTGCTTTTGAAGCGCAAGTTGAGTTGGATCGGATTCTCAGGCTAATCACTGAATGCAGCGACGAGGATAAATATGTCTTCTGATCTAATTAAGTTTCCCAAAATCGTTATCCTTCTCCTCCTCTTTACCTTTGCGACCTTTTTGGGCGTCTTATTCACTCCTGCGATTCCTGAAATTGCGGGTGACTTTAATATTTCTACGGCCATGGCTGGCTCTACCATGTCGGTATTCCTAATAGGCTACGCTATTGGGCAGCTTCCTTACGGCCCCCTTGCGAATCGATTTGGCCGGAAGAAAGCGATCACCATCGGGGTCGTCATTGCTCTCATCGGAACTGTAATGGCTTTTTTCGCTCAATCCTTTTGGGTTCTCCTCCTCGCACGCTTTATTCAAGCGATAGGCTCTAGCGTCGGACTTAAAGTGGGCTTTACGATGATCGGCGATATGCACGCGGGAGAATCGGCCGCAAAAGCCCTAGCAACCCTATCTCTAGCATTCGGCTTTATGCCCGGTCTTGCAACAGCCATCGGCGGTTTTGTAACTGTTATGGCGGGCTGGCGGGGCTGTTTTCTCGTATTGGTCATTTACACTGTGGTTTTATGGCTATTATGCCAAGTTCTTCCAGAAACGGCTAAAGAGTTGCACAAAGACGCTTTGGATCTAAATAAAATCGGTCCAAATTACATGCGCCAGTTTAAGGATCCCTTTGTCGTCCTCCATGCGTTTTTGACTGGGCTGTCTACCGCTGTAATCTATATATTTACGACGATTGCTCCTTCGATTAGCATCGAACGGATCGGGCTGACTCCAGATCAGTTCGGACTATGGGCAATGGTTCCGTCGCTGGGAATGCTTGCAGGAGGTGTTGTTGCTAGACGCTTAAGTAAACAAAATCCGCGGATCAATATGCTTTCAGGGATGCTCCTCACTCTCATTCCTGCGGCTATCCTCTCTCTCTTATTTGCGAAATCTATAGTCAATGTATGGACCTTATTCATACCGACATCATTTATGTTTATGGGGCTTCTTCTCGTTTGGTCTAGCGCTCTCTCTCATGGCCTATCTGAGACGAAAGATAAGTCAAACGGCTCGGCTGTCATGCAATTTATCAATGTTGGCACGGCCACAGTCGGGGTCTTTCTTGCCGAGGTGGTTTCCCCGACAACAACCATGCTTTTCCCTGCCGCTCTTGGCATCATTCTCATTCTCATGTTTGCCACCTGGCTCAGGCTGAAAGCTCATCACTGACTATATACTGCACCCGCTTAGGTTGTGTGAATTTTTAGAGCATCTTTTTTGCTCCAGCGCATTGCTCGCTCTTGCAAACTTTCTAAGTTTGCGGCGAGCTCCGCAACGCTACTGGAGCTAAAAAGATGCTCTAAAAATTCACACAACCTAAGCGGGTGCAGTATATAGTCAGTGATGAGCTTTCAGCCTGAGCC
>JANPFC010000106.1:0-7556 GCA_031423235.1 Chlamydiota bacterium
TTGCGGCGGAGCGCCAATTAGCATTATTCGCCAATACATTGAACAGCAGCAAACACTTGCTTAACGAAACTGGAGCAAAAATGCCGCCAACGCGGTTTACCCCGCCCTAAAGGGCGAGGTTTGCCCGCGCTAGAGGATCAATTTATTATTTTAGCCAGTAATGGGAAGGATGCTTGCTCAAAAGGCTCAATTCCAGTACCATTGGCCCTCTATTTTATGCGGAAAGATGGCTGAGTGGCCGAAAGCGCGTCCCTGCTAAGGACGTATACCCCTAAAGGGTATCGAGGGTTCAAATCCCTCTCTTTCCGAAGTTTCGAGGAAAAAAAGGAAAACCAAATTTATTTGGTTTGAGGAAAATCCTGCTCTTCCCGATGGTTTCATTATGGGTTTGCCGCCCAGCCTCACTATTGGAGGAGCTTTGGCCAATCCAGTTAGACGTTCCGATTCATTATCTGATGTACTCCATCCACCCCCCGGAAAATCAATTGCTGCTAGCCGCGTTCAAGCTGCCCGAACTCGAAGCGCCACAGTGAACTTCCCCCCTCCAAACGGATTCCCAAAGGCTGTAATGGGCGAGCTAAAAGAAAAACTTTCAGCACGCGGTCCAGCTCAAGAAGAAAAAACGAAGGAACCCGCTCCAAGAGTTGCTCGGGCTGCGTCCTTCTCCTTAAATTCCGACCCTAAAAAGAATGCCTATTGGGAAGACGTCTACGGACGCTCTTATTTCAAAAACGAGAAGGAATTCGCCCAAGTTGTAAAGTATGTCAACGACAAGCTTAAGAATGAGAAACTAGAACATTCGACAAAAGGGATCTTTACGCTGATCAAAAATGCTGGATATCTCGCTAACGCGGACAATAGCAAAAACATAAATGACGCCGTCCGCGCTTGCCTTAACACCAGAACAATCGAAGTCACTATGTCCGGAACTGGGCTGAAAAAAGCGCTGGAAGCCTTGGATGTGGCGCTCCAAGCGATCGAAAAAGAATTTTCCTCACTCAATGTGTGAGAATTTCAGGCCGAAAATGCCGATGATGATCAGAGAAATAGAGATCAGCCTGATATAGTGATACGAATCGCCAAAAAATACAATTCCGCAAATCACAGCGCCTGCTGCACCGATTCCCGCCCACACAGCGTAAGCCGTTCCGATAGAGATCGTCTTCATAGCCAAAGAGACAAAGAAATAACTAGAAAAGATGAATATAATGGTGATGATGCTTGGAATCAGCTTAGTAAATCCCTGACTGTATTTGAGACCGACCGTAAAGAAGATTTCAAACACTCCCGCAATGATTAAATAAACCCAAGCCATCGACATAAACTTCTCACAGAAACTGTTATAGAGGTCCACTATACACGATCGGCGATAATCATTCTACTCGGGAAAGAATGAGGATTTCCCTTCAAGCAGGTTCCCTTTTTCCACCTGCAACCTAGTGGCGTTCATAAACCTTCCGATCATATTAGCCGCACTGATGAATAAAAGGAGTTCAGACCCAGCCTCTATTGAGTACCGTTTGTAAAACGTCTGAAAAGTTTCATCCAATAAATTGGATTTTAACGTGATCTCATCGGCCACTTTACACAAGAAGTTCGCCTCAGCGTTTAATGAGGCCACGGGATTTTCATGCAGGATTGCCTCTATCTCGCTATTGGAGACTCCAAGCCCCGCACAAACATGAACATACTGAGCGATTAAATACTTTGAAGGGATTTTTCCAGCCGCTCTTAATAGAGCGATTTGGCGCAATTTCCGATCGAACTTTCCGTTATACATCGCCTTTGCAAATTCGACGTAGGCCGGCAAGACATTTGGCATATTGGCGAACATTCGGAAAATATTGAGCTCGGGCAGCCCAGCCAAAATTTCACGAATTGGACCAGAAAGCTGATCATCTTTGGGAAGCGGAACGTATTCAAACATAGCCCGATCCTAGCGCTTGATCCAAATGAAATCAAATTTTTTGGTCTCAAAATCGCCGATAAAATCGTTTTCTGATATTGTCTTGGCGTATGGCAGAACCAGAGAAAAAAACACGCATCCCCCCTAACTCCAAAGAATCAGAAATGATGGTTCTCGGCTGCATGCTGACGAACATCAACGCACTGAACGTCTCTGCCGACAGTCTTCAAGACCTAGATTTCTACTACACCGAACACCAAGTGATCTACTCGGCCCTGAAAGCGGCATACAGAGCTGATAAGCCCGCAGACATCCATTTAATTGGAGAGGAGCTGAAGAGGCAAAATAAACTCGATGCGGTGGGCGGAATCAGTTATCTCACAACGCTTGCTCAATACGCAGGAACATCCGCGTTCATTGAAGAATACGTCCAGCTTGTCAGAGAGAAATCGATCTTAAGACAGATGGTCACAACCGCTCAATCGATCGAAAGAGTCGCTCTAGAAGAACCGGGCGATGTATTAGCAGCGCTTGATCAGGCGCAAAGTCAGTTCTTCCAAATTTCGCAAGAAAACCAGCGGAATGGCGGAGTTGCGATCAAAGATCTGATCTCCGGCCTTAAAGCTGAATCGAAGCTCCCTTATCTCAAAGAGCTCCAAGAAAGACAGCAAAAGTATCAGGAAAAAGGGCCCGACGATCCAGGTATTACCGGTATCCCAACGCACTTTCTCGACCTCGATAAGATGCTAAACGGGTTCAATAACTCGAACCTGATGATTTTGGCCGCCCGCCCTGCAATGGGAAAAACCGCTCTTGCAGCCTCCATTGCTGAAAACATCTGCTTCCGCAACCACATTCCAGTTGGGATTTTTTCCCTTGAAATGGGCGCAACGCAAATCTTGCATAGGATGATCAGCTCGCAGTCTGAAGTGGAATCGGAAAAGATCCAAACAGGCGCCCTAAGCGGATCAGAATACCAGCGGATCGTCGCCGCAGTCAACATGATGCAGAAGAACGTCCTCATTGTCGATGACCAGCCGGGACTGAAAATCACAGATATCCGCGCTCGTGCCCGCAGAATGAAAGAGGCCTATAATGTGGGCTTTATTGTGATCGACTATCTTCAATTGATCACCGGTTCCGGCGGCAATCGAGGCCCCGAAAATAGACAAACTGAGATCTCAGAAATCTCCCGGATGCTAAAGAACCTCGCTCGCGAATTAAATGTCCCGATCCTATGCGCCGCTCAGTTGTCGCGTAAAGTGGAAGAGCGGGTAGGACACCGTCCGATGCTCAGCGATTTGAGAGAATCTGGCTGTTTATCTGCCGACACTCAAATCAAAGACGCTGATACTGGAACTCTATATACAATCAAAGAACTCGCTGAAAGAAAGGAACAAGCTCCGATTAAAGTCTTTGGACTCGATGAAAATCTGAAGGTTACTCCGCAAGTAATGACTAAAGCTTTCTACTCTGGCCAAAAGACTGTCTTCGAACTCAAGACCAAGAGTGGCCGCAAAATCAAAGCGAGCGCAAATCATCCATTCTATAAGCTCGAAGGGTGGACTCGTCTAGATCAGCTTAAAGCTGGAGACCGGCTTTTATCTTCAGAGCTTGCTAACTCTAAGCAGTTTGCTGGAGCTCTCGCGACTATTGAAAAAGAAAAATTTTGCCAGAAAAATAGGTTGTCTCCTACTACGGATACTCTGATTGAATCTGACATCTTCTGGGATGAAATCTCGTCTATTACTGAACTGGGAATTGAGGATGTATACGATGCAACAGTTCCTGGCGTCCACAATTTCGTGGCAAATGACCTCATTGTTCATAACAGCTTAGAGCAGGATGCGGACGTAGTTATGCTCCTCTTTAGACGCGACTACTACGATAAATACGACAAGCCAGGCATGGCCGAAGTGATCGTCGCAAAAAACCGCCACGGCCCCGTCGGCGACGTGCAGCTTGCCTTCAGAAAAGAGATCGGCCAATTCGCCAACTACTCGCCCATCCACGCGCAAGCTGACGCATCGAAGGGCAATAAAGAGGCCTTCTCAGCCTTTTCACCTGAAGACTAACGATGTTCATTGCTGACATGCCTCCATCTCATTATGAATGGCAAATTCCATATCAAGCTCCCCATTTAATTCTCCACTTCGACATGAACAAAACGATGATTGCCTCTGACAAAGAGGGGCAAAAATCACCTCACGATGTCATCTGCGCAGTCCTTGCTGATCGGATCGTCGGCGTATGGGATGAAACGCTCGATGCTCCTATCGATTATTTCCACTACGTTAAACATTTCCTCATCCCAAATCCTGAAAACTCAAGAGAGATCAAGCTAAAGCAAAAAGAGAAAATTGCAGAGCTGCTCGATTTTCTTGAACAAACCAATCACCCTTCCTATATGCAGGCGCAAGAAATTTACGACCATGCGATGAGCGCTTTACTCGCCCAAGAAACACTCATATTCGCCTCTTTCCACAAACTAATCGAATACCTTCACGATAGGAAAGTCTCCTACACATTGGTAATACGGACGTTTGGTTCCGAAGCGCCAGAACTTGCTATCGAATTGAACGAACGGTTTGGCGCCGGTTTCATCGAGGATTTCCGGACAGTACAACAGGGAAATCTTCAAGGAGCTGAAAGAGATCTCTATGAACTTGTTCGCAACTCCGACCACCACCTCGCTATTAGAGATGATTGGCACTGGTGGTTCAGCCACGGAGAGCATTGGGAATATGGGAAGCCATTTCCTATCGATCTAAATGACGCCTCTCGAATTAGCCTCTTTTTTGACGATAATGCAAGATCAGATCCCGTCTTCCCGATGAGAAATATCGTCGCCCCCTACGACGTCCATACAGGGATATCGGTTCACCCAAACGAACTCATCGAAAAAAACAGGGTCATTCCCGTTGAAATGCTCGAGGCCCTTTGCGATGAGAATTACTACATCCGGTTCGTAGAAAGCGTTCTGGACACCACCTTAAAGAACTAAGCTAAAGATACATACAACTAAACATAATATTTAAATTTTAATGTTATAATTATCAACAAAATAACATTAACCGATATTATGACAGTTCTAGCAACCCACTCTCATACAAGAATCGAACAGACAAATTGGCGATATTTAAAAACTATTGCGTTCGCAGTCTGTTCATTTGGCTTATATCTATATTATCAAAGCTGCCAACTACAAAAAGCATTACAGAGCGGAAAAATGAATGCCGCTGAAGATGCCATTAGAAAAGGTGGGTGGTGGGTTTATCAGCATACCATTGGAAGCGATGATATACGGAGCCTAGCATTTACCAATGAGATTGAGTCGATTAAATTGATTGCAGCGCAGATTCTTTTTGATCCCAAAGCAGCCAATGGCGGATCCAACGCAGCCGATGCCCTCATTGAAGCAAGGGACATCAATGTACAAGACTATGAAAAGTTAAACGTCCTTAAAGAAATTCTACCTGAGTCAATTCATCCCCGAACAACGGTAGATTTCGAACGCGCGGCTATTACAAGAGATGCTGAAAGGATTTTTGCCAATCAAGTCAAAGAACCAGAAACAGATCGGTTTAGCGAGCAGTATCTAGAATACATTTTTAATGAATGCAGAGAAGATCCTAAATGCTCTGTAGAAACATATATTAACGCAATATATGACCGTTTTCCATCATGGAGAGAAGATCCTGATCATGCGCCCATTCCGAAGAAGGATTTAACAGCGTATTACAATAAAAGAATCAGGCAGCCTTATTCAGCACTTGCAAATTACGGGAGAATAACGAGCCTTATCTGAGGAGTTTGAAAGGATCTTCGAAAATAGACGGCTCCCTATTTTGTTTTCCCTTTTCGCTGGGCATCGAGAACACCTGAAACGACTCCCCTCCACCCACACACATAAGAGTTTTTTCGTTTCCACTTTGTCTAATCGCACTAAAGAGAATTCTTCCCCCTTCGGCCTGAATAGGGAGAATGGTTCCAAATGGGTATTTCGTATTTAGTCGAAGCGGGATCACTCTGTAGGTTCCATCTCTGTGTGTTGAGATCATCCGATTTTTCTTCTCCCATGTGATGTTCGTCACTTGAGAATCACCGGGGATTTCAACCATTTTCTCCTGTTCAGGATGGCGAAAATTAAAAATGCAGATGCGAGGGTCAAATTGCCCTCCCCCAACTGCTATGCGGCACTCCTTTTCTGGATCAAATGCAATTCCCCTAATCCCTGCATTCATCGAAAATTCACCCACAATTTCAAGCGTCTTCGCAAAGCGTATAATGATCTTGTTGTCATTTCCGCCAGTTACCAAATACCGCCCATTAGGAGAAACAACAATGTTGCAAATTCCCTTCCCATGGCCCGGAATATCGATCACATTTCCAGTTTTAGGATCTATTCGATAAACCCCTCCTAGATTGTCCCCTGCAAAAATCATATGATCTGCGGCCAATACAGAATTGATCCTTGCTATCGTTTTCCCGAGAACCGTTGCAGGATTGATTTCAAATTTTTTAACAGGAGGCGTCTCTTTTAAAGACCACGCTTCTACACTCCCATCATTTTTGCCCAAAACGAGATAGTTTCCCTTCTGATTGAAAGCTACGGAAACTGGCCTATCCCCATCCCCATAAAGGGCATTAACAGGGAATAGCGTAATGTGTGATTTTGCTTTCGGATCATAGAGATAAACCTGGGCTCCCGTTTTAACGGCTCCGTCTGGATCTGTAAACGGCATACCATTCAAAATAAAAGCGATTCGGTCCGATTCTTGAGAATAGGCAGCTGGCATCGTATAAAAATCGTCTAGAATTCCAGGCAAATCTAATTTTATAGTGGCCCTCATTCCATAGACCTCGTCTAAAGGGATGAAGGGCTCGCTTTCGATTTTTAAAGCAGATGAACTCGCCCGGCGAAGAACGGGGTGGTCATGGGGATGCCGACATCCGAGCAGAGCCTCGGCTAGTTTGACTTGATAGGTGCGGTCTATTGCATTTTGCGGCGATGGAGGCCGAGGCGTATTAAATGTAGCCACCCCAGGTTCTCTCATAATCTGCCGATCAGGAATAAAACGGTCCGGACCGCGGGAAACAAATCGCCTAGGCGGACGGAGCACAAGAGCTGGCTGGCGCGGCCTTTCTAGACCCATTTCTGAAGAGCCAGCCACTTTATCAACAACCGTCTCCGGAGCTTCTTCTTCCCTTTGTCCGGATGGGCTTTGATGGACCACAGCCGGTCTATGCGGAGAGTTGGTCAAAGCAGTTGCAGCGGCCTCTTTAACGCGAGCTGGACTTCCCTTGTCAGAAGAGGCCCTTTGAGGAGAGTTTGTATCCGGCGGAATATTTTCCACTCTTCTATATTTTGCGGTAGCTTTGTCAGGACTTTCCCTCAACCTCGGAGGGGAATTTACAGGCGTTAAGACGGAATGGGTCGGAGACCTGGGGGGTGTAACAGCCATTTAATTTGCATCCTCTAAATTTTTGGCTAAGAGGATGCCACAACAAAAAAAATCACTCAACAATTCTATCGTTTTCAGGGCTGTTCTTTACTTTTAGCTCGGGATGATTTAAAATGTCTTCATCTCTCAAAAAGCTTTTTGAACATAGGGTAAATATGGCCTCAGTAAAGAAAAAACGACGAGCG
>JANPFC010000107.1:0-3512 GCA_031423235.1 Chlamydiota bacterium
CCTTTTTTTTAGTCGATTTTCGGCGCTTTGAACCCGCCCAAAAACCGATTCTTCAGGTAGTTTGTGTATAATTGAGTTTTTCAGTTACATGAAAAATCGCGGGTGGGCGAGAATAACCTGTAATGGGCTCATTTTCTAAAGACAGTCTTGAACTTCTTCGATCGAGGATCGACCTCGTCGAGGTCCTTTCTCCCTATTTAAAGCTCCAAAGATCTGGGGCGGCCTACAAGGGGCTGTGCCCGTTCCACGATGAAAAATCGCCCTCTTTGATCATCCAGCGGGGCGACAGCCATTACCATTGCTTTGGCTGCGGTGCGCATGGCGATGCGATCCAGTTTCTGATGACCCATCTGAAGATGAGTTTTGTCGAAGCAGTGGAGAATTTGGCCGACCGGTTCCACGTGCAGCTCGAAGAGGTGAAGGGGGACGACAAACCGAAGGGGCCTCCGAAAGCTGCCCTCAAAGACGCTCTGGAAAGGGCCTGCCAGTTTTACCAATTTTATCTACTCCACACTTTAGAGGGGCATGCGGCCCTCGATTATTTGTATAGCCGCGGAATCACTCTCGATTTCATCAATCAGTTTCAACTAGGTCTTGCCCCAAAAATCCCGCAGATTTTTTTGAAGGCAATGTGGGAGCAGAAGATTTCCAATGCGATATTGGAAGAGTCTGGACTTTTCACGAAGGGAAGAGAGTTTTTCTCAGACAGGATCACGATTCCCATACGCGATGCGGTGGGGGCTGTCATTGGTTTTTCCGCGAGGAAGTATAAGACCGATACATTTGGCGGAAAGTATATCAATACGCCAGAGACGCCCCTTTTCAAAAAGTCAAAAGTCCTTTTCGGACTAAGCTTTTCTAGAAAGACGATAGCCAAAGAGCGAAAAGCGCTCATTGTAGAAGGGCAGATCGATGCGCTTAGACTGATCTATTCTGGGTTCAATTGGGCGGTTGCGGGGCAGGGGACTGCCTTTGGCGAGGATCAGGCGAAGGAGTTGATCCATCTAGGCGTGAGGACCGTTTACTTGGCGTTGGATGGAGATTCAGCCGGTCAGGAAGCTGCAGTCAAGATCGGAAATATTTTCCAAAAGGAGGGGATCGATGTCCTTGTCCTCAAGCTGCCCGAAAAGTGCGACCCCGATGTGGTTCTCCAGGAAAAAGGGCCCGAAGAGTGGCAAAAACTGATCGACAAAAGTGTCGACTATCTCACCTTTTTGGTTGAGCACATGTCCAAAACGATCAATACCCAATCGCCAGCAGGGAAAAACGAGCTTGTCCAGTCGATTGCGAAGAGGATCCGCGAGTGGGATCACCCTCTTATGGTGCACGAGTCTTTGAGGAAGCTCGCCCGCCTGACTCAAACTCCCGAATCCATCATTGGCGCGCCAGAGCAAAATGTTCCTCAAGTCCACATTAAGCGCTCTGCGAGCGTCTCCTTTACCGAGGTTGATCCTGACAGAATCATAGAAGCAGATCTCCTGCGTTGGCTCCTCCTGATGGGGGAAAGTTGCCCGAATTTATTGACAATAGCCGAAACAAATTTGAAGCCGGAGCATTTTAGGGTAGCTGCTAGCCGCTGCCTTTACGAAAAATACTTAACTGCGACCAAAGAAAATAAGCCGCGCGATCTCCTTTCGCTTGCGATCGATTTAGAACAGACCGAGCAGCAGCTTTTCATGGCTGAAATTTTGCAAAAGAGGGTCAATCGGGAAAGGGTCTTAGCTTGTTTTGTGGAGACCGTGCAGCGGATGTTGGAGCGGCACTGGATGTACCAAAGAGAAGAGATTAAGCTAAAAATTTTCAGCGGCACTTGCAGTGAAGCCGAGGTGTTAGACCTCGCCCGTAAATTCGATGAGATCAAAAAAGCAAGGCCTCAAGCCGTCATTCCAGAGGGTTAGTACTCAGTTAGTAAAGTTTTTGCTGTTTCGGCTGCGTGAAAGCGCCAAAAATCGACGATCGTAAAGTGCCTTGTATTGGTTTATACTAGGCACTTTACGATCGTTGATTTGTTGGCGGCTTTGACGCACCCGAAACAGCAAAAACTTTACTAACTGAGTACTAGCCCTTCATATCGCTTTGGCGGATCTTCATTTTGAGCTCTTCGATCTCTTCCTGAGCAATCTCTAGATCTTTTTTACTTTTGGTCTGCATCGTAGAGAACTGAACTTTAAGTTTTTCCATCTCCTGAGTAGTCGATTGGATCTGACTTTCAATCTCAGACAGGGTTTCTTCAGAAAAGCGGGAGCTTTGGGCAGCTTGTTTAGCTTCGTTGGGGTTGGTCCGTTTGTATACTTTGGGAAGCGGAGGAGGGGGTTGTTCGGCCTTCTGCTTGATTTCAAGCATCCGGTGCATCTCATTAACCAATTTCGCATTCTCAGATTGTAAATTCTTCATCTGCTCCTGATAATTCTCTCTTATCTTCTCCATCTCATCTTTAGCTTTTTCCTGCAGATCCCTTTGATATTCCTCTAATTCACCGAGAATCTCTCGTCTCTCTTTTTTCAATACGTCGATTTCTTTCTCTTTTCGAGACTCAATCTCATTGATCTTTTTTTCGTATCTATCGTGGACAACTTGAATCCGTTTTTCATTTTCCTTCTCGTTCTCTTCCTGAAGGATGATGATTTTTTTCTCAAATTTATCGAGCAGCTTATCTAACTTTTTGATGTTTTCATCTTCGAGAGAAATGAGAGCCTCTGAAAGACCTTTTTCCTTTTTCTCAAGATCCTTAAGCCTTGCTTCAATATACCCTTCCTGCTCAACCATGAAATGGCGGTGGGATTCGAGGACTTTATCTTGGTACTGGGCTTCAAGGACTTTTAGATCTCTCTCGAGTTTCTTTGTATTGAGCTGAACCCTGAACCATAGGAGCAGAAGAAGGAGGGTGAGGAGAACAAAGGCTCCAATGACGTAGACCCAGGATCCAAATTGACTGACTTCTTCCATTCCTAACGATTGCCTGAAATTCACCTTTAAATTCAACAATGCCTTTAGTAATATCAGGAATATGCATGAGCACGTGATATTCTTTGACGGGGAGTGTCCATTTTGCCACAGGGCTGTACGGCATATTCTCGAAATTGATGTGAATAAAAGATTTGTGTTTGCCCCCTTAAGTGGAGAGACCGCGGAAGATGTTTTGACCGGACCTCAGGCAGCGCTCAAAACCGTTAACAGCCTAGTTCTTGTGGAAAATTACCAATCTACGGAGCGGAAATTCTGGATCTGCTCGAGAGCGATCCTGCGGGTATATTGGCTTGCTGGGAATGGATGGGGTCTGATCGGGATACTCTCATTTTTTCCAGGATTTATTGGGGACATTCTGTACCGGAGGTTTGCTATCCACCGGCATCAATTCAAATTGAAGTTCCCTAAGGAACCAGGGCCGAAAGACCGCTTCCTTCCTTAAGGAGTTGTTAAAGAATAAACTCGATGATTTTGAAGACATAATATCCGCCCATCATTGGATAATATTTCGTCGGCCATATAGGGACTATATGGCCCTCCTCAAG
>JANPFC010000108.1:0-2907 GCA_031423235.1 Chlamydiota bacterium
TCAAATTCGGGGGGTAATATACTGTTTGTCGATATTGCCCCCCGAATTTGAATCGAAAATCGGCTCAAAAGAACCAGCAAATCGACTGAACCTTACTTTGTAGACACCCTCTTAAAAGCTTTTAACGAATTTGGTTTCTATCAATTAGTTCTTGTAAAATTCGTCTGTAGCGGGTAAAAAAAACTCTTGAAATGGAGAGTTTATGGCAACGCGCACTGAGGTGATTTCAAACACATTTATCTGGCGCAGAGTTCATTCCTTGATGGGGCTTTGGCTCGTCCTCTACTTGATGGTGCATCTAATAGTGAACTCTCAGGCCACTCTTTGGCTCGGCGAAGATGGGATTGGTTTTATCGAGCTGGTTAATTTGCTAGAGGCTTTGCCTTATTTACAGGTGATTGAAACGGTATTGATTGGCATACCTCTAGTTGTTCACGGTTACTGGGGTGTAAAAAGGGCTCTGACAGCCAAGAATAACTCGGGAAGATCGGATGGGAGTTCCCCTTCTTTGCCATATGGACGGAACCGCTCATTTAAATGGCAGAGGATCACTTCGTGGATATTGCTCATCGGGATTATTGGCCACGTAGTTCAAATGCGTTTTCTCCAATTTCCTGAAAAAGTTCACGAGGGTCATGAGGTGCGCTACGTAGTCCCATTGAAAGATGACCCAGGTCTTGAAACACTTTCTGAACGGATCAATGTGAAGCTCGTCAAAGAGGGCGATCTGGTGATCGCGTCTGCCGCAAGTCCTGGCAAAGCGATGCTTCTCATGGTGAGAGAGACGTTCAAGAGCCCGATGATGTGCGTCCTCTATTCGATTTTTGTATTAGCCGCGGCATTTCATGCGTTCAATGGTTTTTGGACCTCGTTGATCACATGGGGCGCTATGCTTTCTTACCGTTCGCAAAAAGCGTTCATTCCCATTTGCTGGATTGGCGTTGGCTTTTTGGCTTTCCTAGGGCTTGCAGCGATTTGGGGCAGTTATTGGGTAAACCTCCGGAATTAAGGACATAATGAAAAAAGATGTGATCGTCGTTGGCGGAGGGTTAGCTGGACTTGCCTGTGCAATGAAACTGGCTGAAAAAGGGTGCCATGTCAAGCTGATCTCTGTCACGAAAGTGCGAAGATCCCATTCGGTTTGCGCGCAAGGGGGCATCAATATTGCGATCAATTTAAAGGGTGAGGACGATTCTCCCATCATCCACGCATACGACACAATCAAGGGGGGCGATTTTCTGGGCAACCAGCCGCCGATTTTGGAAATGTGTATGGCGGGTCCGGCTATTTTGCGGATGATGGATCGGATCGGCTGTCCGTTCAACAGAACTCCTGAAGGGCATGTCGATTTTCGCCGTTTCGGAGGGACTTTGTACCACCGAACTGCTTTTTGCGGCGCTTCAACGGGTCAGCAGCTCCTCTATTCGCTCGATGAGCAGGTAAGGCGTTATGAGGCGAAGGGTTTAGTTGAGAAGTTTGAGAATCACGAGTTTTTACGGCTCATTCAAGATGAAGAAGGGCGGGCTCGCGGCATCGTCATGCACGATCTCTTCAACTTGAAGCTTGAAGTGTTGAAAGCCGATGCGGTGGTCGTTGCAACAGGCGGATGCGGCCTTATCTATAAAAAATCGACCAATTCGACTTTCTGCACGGGAGCTGCCAACGGCAGGCTCTATATGCAAGGGATGAAGTATGCAAATGGGGAGTTCATCCAAATCCACCCCACTTGCATTCCGGGCGAAGATAAAATGCGCCTTATTTCTGAATCGGTGAGAGGCGAGGGAGGCCGCATTTGGGTCCCTGGCAACTCTGCGAAGACGATTGAGTTCCCAGATGGTTCGACTAGACCTTGCGGTAAGACGGGAGAGCCTTGGTTCTTTCTTGAAGAGATGTATCCCGCGTTTGGCAACCTCGTCCCGAGAGATATCGGTTCGAGGGAGGTCTTGCGCGTTTGCGAGCATGGCCTTGGAGTGGATGGGAAACTGCAGGTATATCTCGACATCACTCATCTTCCGTCAGAAATCCAGCATAAGCTTGAATCAGTTCTCGATATCTACCAAAAGTTCACTGGCGACGATCCGCGCAAAAAGCCGATGAAAATATGCCCCGGCGTCCATTATACGATGGGCGGGGCCTGGGCCGATTGGCCATCTGCCGATGATCCTGATCGGATGGAACGGTTCCGCCAAATGACCAACCTAAGCGGGTGTTTTAATATTGGGGAATCAGACTATCTGTACCATGGGGCCAATCGGCTCGGCGCGAACTCTCTCCTCTCTTGTATTTTCAGCGGTCTCGTTGCTGGAGTTGAAGTGCCTCGCTATATCGATTCGTTGGCATCGAATTATACCAAAACACCGAATTCAGTTTTCGAGCATGCCCTTGCGATTGAAGATAAGATCCAAAAAGATCTCTTGAGCAAAGATGGCCCTGAAAATGTCCATAAGCTCCACGATGAGCTCGCTGATTGCATGATTCGGTACGTGAGTGTGAAAAGGGACAATCCCGATCTTGTTAAAGCGATCCACACGATTAAGGAAATCCGGAAGCGGTATGAACAGATTGGAATGACCGATCGGGGGACAACGCTCAATCAAACGTACGTATTTGCCCACCAATTCAAAGCGATGCTCGAGGTGGCGCTGGTCATTGCCAAAGGAGCGCTCCTCCGCAATGAATTTAGAGGATCCCATTTCAAGCCAGAGTTTCCTGAAAGGGATGATGACAATTGGCTTAAAACAACCATTGCTACCTTTGATCCCAAAAAAGATGAACCAGTGATCTCGTACGAATCCATTGACACGCGGCATCTCGATCCGATAAAGAGAGATTATACAAAGGCCAAAAAAGTGAAACCCACTTTGAAAAATATACCTGCCAACATACAACTGCCGCTGTGATGGAAAC
>JANPFC010000109.1:0-11581 GCA_031423235.1 Chlamydiota bacterium
CTAGAGAGCACAGAGCTCACAGAGATAGGAACTGAGATAAAATGGTGAAAAAAATTAATTTTTCTTACTTATCTCTTCTCGATTCCTATCTCTCTGAGCTCTGTGCTCTCTAGCGAACCCTGTTCGCGGGTGGTGGATAAATGGGGGGGGGCTTCCCCCCGCCTCTAGTGGACGTAGGCTCTTAGCCAGTAGGGGTGGGTGAGATCTTTCTCATAGTTGCATGTGTCCGGATTGTAGACCTTAACCGGATCGAGGTTCTCCCCATAGCACCTCTGTAAATATTTTATTGTGTTGTTGGGGACATAGACCTCAAGTCCATCGAATTGCGCTTTTTTAAGAGGAAAGACCGTTTCAAAAGCAACGGGCGCCTTAAACCGTCTCTCTCTGATTTTCCACCATTCGGGGAAAAACATATTGGTCTCCAGTGAGAGGATATACTGCAGCTGTTTAGCTTTTGTTTCGATCGCAAAGTGGTAAATGTCGATCATCGTCCCCGTTTTCCGGATATATACTTTGATGAAACTATTCGGATGATCCCTCGTCGACCAATCCTGGACGAGATATTTCTCCCTCCCTAGCCGATTGAGTGCGCGGCGCACATTCTCAAAATCTGGAAGAAGAACAGCGATATCGACATCCTCATCCCAAGGGATCACGCCCCCATACCGATAGGCACCGAGAAGGGTGCCGCAATCGACCCACCACGGGATTCCCGCTTCATTAAACACGTTTGTAATCTCGCGGAGCGCCTCTTTTTCGTCCGCAAGGACATTTTCATCGCCAGGTCTTCTCTTGCATCCGAGGGGGATAAGCGTTTCTGCCGCTTGCCCCATGTCAATCCCCATCTGGCGGTAGTTTGCCATATGGGAATAGACCTCTTTCGATTCTTTCGCTGCCATAATCGATAGATAGTGAGTTTTCGCTGTGTCTTCAAGCAAGCTGAGCCCTTTCACAGCAGAGCCAAGAATAATGCTCGGAGGGAGCGAGACGATGCATGTAGCTGTTTTAAACCAAAATCTGTCGTTATAATCGTACCGCTGGACAAAGTCCCAAGACCCGTCGGGATTGCGAACGGCCTCAGTTCCTGCGAAGATATACTGAACAGGGGAGAGGAGTTTACCCGCAAGCCATTCCATCCCGGAGGCGTCTTTTACAGATACGTTGAGAAAAACGCTGGCGGATAATGCATAATAGGAACAGACAAGCGGCATGAATATTCTCATCATCGTATCGACAATAAAGTCCCATAGCTTGTCCATGAAAAACACCCTCCATTCCGGAACCTAATATGGAAGCCTTCTGAAATCAACTATTTTTTCTTGCAATCAACTCCCTTTTTGCTAAATCTAGGCCTTAATCTATGAAACGGCTTGCTATTTTTCTCTTTTTGGCCCTCGCTGCGTTTGCTGGCTCCTTTGCAGCAGCGCGCGTTTTTGATTTGAAAACCCGCATCAAAATCCAGCCGGCTGCTTCGAAACCATTCGAGCCCGCAACATTTGCATTGGCAAACCGCCCCTTTACAATTGTCATCGTTGGTGTCAACAATGGGGCCTCCGTCGAAAAAACAATCGCTTCTGTTTACTCGCAAAATTATGAAAATTACCGGGTTATTTATATCGACGACGCCTCAGACGACGGAAGCTTTGATGTGGCTCGCGATCTCATCTACGCAAGCGACAAGCTGGCGCAGGTGACTTTGGTTCACAACGAGGAACGGCTTGGAGTTTTGGCGAATGTAAGTAGGGCAGTAAAGACCTGCCGCGATGAAGAGGTGGTTGTCGTGCTTCAAGGGGAAGATTGGCTTGCCCACGAATGGGTCTTGCAGCGGCTCAACGCCTATTACGAAGATCCTGATCTTTGGCTCGCCTATGGCCAGGCAATGGATTTCCCTACCTATCAACTCACCCCATCCCAAGACTTCAAAGATCATAAATTTAGAACGCAGCCCTCAGTGGGAACCCATCTGAAAACTTTTTACGCAGGTCTGTTTCAAAAGATCCGCGAATCTGATTTTGTCTATGCCGGAACCTATCTGCCGGCCTGCTCCGATCTTGCTTACATGATCCCCATGCTCGAAATGGGTAAAGACCACTTCCATTTCATTCCGGAAGTCCTTTGCATTAACAATCGGCAGGCGATTTACAAAGAGGATAGGGAATTGCAAATGCGCTGTGAGAAATATATCCGCTCTCTCGATCCGTATCCTAGTCTTACAGCTTTGCAGGTGGCCTCATGTGGCGAATAGTTGTGATTTTCTTAGTCGCTCTCGCCGGTTTTTGGATGGGGAAAGGGCCTCAAGGCTCCAAGGCCTCTCACGCAGTGTCCAAAGTCTATCCGGAAAAAGAGTTTCCCATTACCGAACACAAGTCGTTTGTCGTCGTTATCTATGCGCATAATCAGGCTCTTTGGTGCGAAAGAGCGCTCCGCTCTGTATTCGAACAGGATTATGACCATTACAGAGTCATCGTCATCGACGATGGTTCGATCGACAATACGGGAGAGAAGGCCAAGCAATTCATCGTCGATAACAATCAAGACGCAAAAGTGATCTTCATGCGCAATGAGACCCGCTATGGAGAGGTTGCAAGTCTTTATCGAGCCATCGATAGCTGCCTTGACAAGGAGATCGTCATCCCTCTCAATGCAAAAGATTGGCTCGCATCGCCCATAGTTCTAAATCGACTCAATATCGCATACCAAAATCCCGATGTTTGGCTCGCCTTCGGCCAGGCGATCGCGTACCCCTCTTACGCCATTAAGGAAGAGACCCAAGTTTCCTATTACGCAGCCCTTTTCAAGCAGCTTCGATTAAATGATCTATTCACAAACGGCAAATTTGCCTCAAATCCAAGCGCGTATTTAGGCCCCTTGCAGGATCTTGCTGGCGGAAGAAGCCGCAAATTGAGAGAGCCGGTTGCGTTTTCCAATTTGGCCCCGCCCCAACGCAGCGAGCCCGCGCCCGATGAAGTGGCCAAATACAGCCCGTTAAGCGCATTGCCGGCCCCAAAGGGTCCAAAGCAGGCCGATATCGTCCTCTTTTCCCATGACCGGCCCTTGCAGCTCTACGCTTCTCTAGAGTCGATCCAAAGATACATAACCGGCTTTGAGCATCTCACAGTCCTATACGGCGCAAGCGATGAATCGTTTGCCGCAGGTTATGAAAAAGTTAAAGACGCTTTTCCAATCGCCCGTTTCGTCACTGAAAGGGAAGGGGACTTTAAGCCAAGTTTAGAGAAAATCGTCTTCAATTCCCCCTCTGAATATATCCTCTTTGGGGCGGATGATCTCATAGTGAAGGACTTTGTCGATCTGAAACTCTGCATGGATCAGATGGAAAAGACCGGCGCCTACGGCTTTTATCTTAGGTTCGGCCGGCACATCAACCACAGCTTTCTCTCGAAACAGCCGCAAGCGCTCCCTCCAAGCCAGCCCCTTGCAGGCGGCATTTATGCTTGGGATATAGAGATGGGCGAGGCAGATTGGGGATTTGCCCCCTCGCTCGACATGACTCTCTATAAGAAAGGGGAGATCAAGAAGGTTCTCTCGCAAACAAAGTATAAAAATCCAAACGGTCTTGAGCTTTCTTGGGTCAAGATGGTGCCGGAAAAAGCCCTTGGCCTCTATTTTGAAAGATCTAAAATGGTGAATATTTCGAATTATCTAAATACGGAAGAGCTGCTTGTGAAGTTTAATCAAGGGCTCAAGATTGATATTGAGCCCCTGTACAAAGTCGAGAACGGTTCCCCGCATCTCGACTATATCCCCGAGTTTGTCCTCAGGTAATTATTTCATGTGCTTCGCTCTCTTCGCGTGGATGACCAGGGTCGGGCTTAGGCTACTAACTTTGTCCATAATTTCGCCGCTAACTCTGCTTGTTTTGTTGATGGCTCCAGTTGCTTTGTCTTCCCTTCCGCCGCCGCTCCGTACATCGAACTTTCTTTTCTTCGAATCAGCCTTATCTGTAGTAGCAGCGGGGATCATTGGTCGAAGAGTATATCCCACTACTTCAGATCGCCCAACTAGAGCGCGAAATTGAAGGTTCTCAGCATCTGTGGTTTCGGTTGTTTGCTTTGTGTTCTCATGGCCGTGTTTTGGGCCGATTGAATGTGGACCACTCATAATCTACTCCGTGATTGGTATGCAAATCCACTTATATAGAATATTCTTTATGCTGTCTAGACCTGGTCGCATAACTGCTGTAAGGCGATGGTGTTGGCTGCGGCCGCGGCTGGAAGGTTTTGGCCGTCCTTGGTGATTAATCTGTTGTGCGCTACTAAAAGCTTCGCCAATCCTAATAACGGGTGCTTTGACTCTGAACGCATCTCAGATAGCGGTTTATCGAAAGGTTGGTGTAGTGAATTATCTATTTCCATTTCAAAATCATCTATTTTAGTTTATATATATTTTGTCACATATTTATTTTAAATGCAACATTGCGTGTGTTTATTGTTTTATAATTCGTTTGTAGTTAGTGTTTTGAGGGCTGAAGAATGGCGATCCAGTTAACTGTAAATGATTTAGGGATTGAAAGAAAATAGTGGAAGAAAAGGGATAGGAACGGGTTAAATAGAGTCCATGTCGACCTTTTTTTGGATGATTCTCACTTATATTTTGCGGGCTGGAATGTCCCTCCGCTATCGGATCGAAGTAAGGGGGCAGGAATTGCTTACCCCTGACCGTTTGAACCGAAGCCAAGGGATCCTCTTCATGCCGAACCATACGGCTCATATGGACCCGCTATTCAACTTTCTTTTGCTATGGCCAAAGTACCGGATGCGCCCTCTGGTTATTGAGTATATTTTCAATCTCCCCTTTTTAAAGCCATTCCACAAGCTGATCCGGGCTATCCCGATACCGAATTTCGAAACGGCGGTGAATGAGTACAAGGTGAAGCAGGCCGAAAAGTCGATGCAGGAGATCGCTGCAGGGCTGAAAAATAGGGATAATTTCATCGTTTATCCAACAGGAAGGCTGAAGAGTACTGCAAAAGAATTAATTGGAGGCGCGTCGGGAGCGCATGAGCTGTTGAAGGAGTGCCCTGATGCGAACGTGGTCCTGATCCGGACGACCGGTTTGTGGGGGAGCAGCTTTTCTAGGGCCCTTGTAGGAAGATCCCCCGAACTTGGCAGCATGATGCTGCACGGTATCGGAGCCATTTTCAAGAACCTGATTTTCTTCACTCCAAGGCGTAGAGTTCTCATCGAGATTGAACCGAATCCTCAGGGGATGCCGAGAGAGAACATGACTCGGGTGGAATTGAACAGGTATTTGGAGAATTGGTATAACCGCTACCCAGATGAACAGGGAAATATCAGTGAAAGCGAACCGCTTAAATTGATCCCTTATAGTAGATGGAGCAAGGTGGTCCCGGAAGTTTTTCAGGGGGCGAAAAAAGAGACGAATAACAGCAACGGGATTCATGTTTCTGACGAGATCCGGCGAAAAGTCTACAATGAAATTCGGAAAATCCTCGACAACCCTGAATTAAATATTAAGCCCGAGATGAGCTTGGCCTTTGATCTCGGAATGGATTCGCTGAACATTGCCGAATTTATCACCTTTCTGGTCAAAAACTTCTCTGTTACAGATCTTCACCCGGAAGATTTAGAGACAGTCGGAACGATTTTGGAGATCGCCCAAGCGGGAAAAGCGACCCGGATTGCAAAAGCGCCCGCTTCGACCTACACTTGGCAGGCAGAGAAAAAACGGCCCGCGCCTGCGCTTCCCTTCGGCCGCATCATCCCTGAAGCATTTTTGAACTCATGCGAGAGGATGGATGGAAAAACGGCTTGCGGAGACGATGTGATCGGGATCATGGGCTACAAAAGACTGAAGAAAGCAGTTCTTGTGTTGGCGCACCATTTTCTAACATGGAAAGAGGAGAGGGTAGCTGTAATGCTTCCCGCTTCGGCCGGCGCATACATCATCATTCTCGCACTCCAGATGGCAGGGAAAACCCCCGTCATGCTGAACTGGACATTGGGTTCACGTTATCTCGAAGAGATGATGAAGATCAGCGGTGCAGAACGGATTGTCACATCGGGAAAATTTTTAGACCGGCTTGCCAATGTCCATTTCGGCGCATGCCTCGATAAGCTAATCACTCTCGAAGAGATCCGAAAATCGCTCACCCTTAAATCCAAGCTTCGCGGGGTGTACTTAACGAAATGCTCGGTAAAGCATGTGATCCAGGTGATGAATCTCGATAAAATGGATGAAAATAGCCCCTGCGTGATCCTATTTACCAGCGGCACGGAAGCGGCGCCTAAAGGAGTTCCTCTTTCCCACAAAAACATCATCTCGAACCTGCGCTCTGCTATGCAGTGCATCGAACTCAATGAGAATGATGTCATTTATGGCATTCTGCCCCCATTTCACTCTTTCGGCTTTTCAGTGGCAGGACTTTTTCCCCTTCTTGCCGGGATCAAGGTGGCCTTCTATCCCGATCCAACTGACAGCTTTGCCCTGGCTGAAGGGGCTAATCGTTGGAAAATCACCCTCTTTTGCAGCGCTCCAAGCTTCTTAAAAGGGCTGTTCCATGCAGCCAAACTAGAGCAGTTAAAGACAATCCGCTTGTTTGTTTCGGGCGCAGAGAAAGCGCCGCCCGAACTCTTTGAACGGGTTAGGAAACTAAACACAAATGCAAAACTCGTCGAAGGGTACGGAATTACCGAATGTTCTCCGATCCTCACATTGAACAGACCTAATTTGCCTCCGAAAGGGGTGGGCCGCCTTATTCCAAATATCGATCTGATCACCATCCACCCAGAGAAGCTTCAACTGCTACCTATTGGCTCCGATGGAGAAATTTGCGTCCGCGGTCCTAACGTATTTCAAGGCTATCTCGGCAACCCAAGAACCCCATTTATCGAAATTGATGGGAAAAAATGGTATCGGACAGGGGATTTAGGCCATTTGGATAGCGATGGATGCCTCATCTTGTCGGGAAGGCTGAAACGATTTACAAAAATTGGCGGAGAGATGATCAGTCTCGGCGCTGTCGAAGAGATCCTCGCCAAACACCTCATCAATGCGGGACGTATGTCTTCCGACCTCCCGTCGCTTGCCGTCTGTGCCGATGAGAGGGACCCAGAGAGAACTCGCCTCATCCTCTTCGCGACCATTCCTCTGGATCGAGAAGAGGCGAATATAATCCTTCAGCAGGCAGGCTTAAGCAACCTCGTCAAAATCTCCTCTGTTAAACGGGTCGACGACATCCCGATCATGGGAGCGGGAAAAACCGATTACCGAACTCTGCAGGCTCTATGCTAACTCTATTCAATACTGAATCGCGCGAAAAGGAAGAACTCAAAGCGGCAAACGGCAAGATTAAAATGTACACTTGCGGCCCCACTATCTACGATTTTGCCCACATCGGCAATTTCCGGACCTACGTTTTTGAAGATCTCCTGAGACGCTCCATCCAGTACTTCGGTTTTGGCATCGATCAAGCGATGAACATCACCGATATCGATGACAAAACGATCCGCGGCGCTATCAGAAACAAGATCCCTCTTAAAGATTACACAGAGCCATTTAGAATAGCCTTTTTCGAGGATCTTCACGCTCTCAATATCCAGAAAGTAGAGCACTATCCTGCGGCCACCGACTACATCCCCGAAATGATCGAGATGATCAAAACCCTCATGAAAAAAGGGTTTGCCTACAAGAGCCAGAATGGAAGCATCTATTTTTCTATCCGGAAATTTCCAAGCTACGGAAAACTCTCCCACCTCAACCTCGGTGAGCTTGAATTCAATGCATCGGGGGAAAACGAAGCCGACGAATACGACAAAGACAACGTCGCCGATTTCGTTCTTTGGAAAGCGTATGATCCGACGCGGGACGGACAGATTTTCTGGGAGAGCCCCTTTGGTAAAGGGCGCCCCGGTTGGCACATCGAGTGCTCCGCCATGGCCACTAAACTCTTAGGCGAATCGATCGATATCCATTGCGGCGGCGTCGACAACATGTTCCCGCACCACGAGAACGAAATTGCTCAATCTGAATGCTGCTCAGGCCACCAGTTTGTCCGTTACTGGATGCATGCGGAGCACCTCCTTGTCGATCACAAAAAAATGTCGAAAAGCCTGGGCAACTTCTACACTCTCCGCGACCTCTTCAAAAAAGGGTACACCGGACCTGAAGTTCGTTATCTCCTCCTCTCCACGCACTATAGAACGCAGCTTAACTTCACCTTCGCAGGCCTCGATGCGGCCCGCTCGAGCCTTCAGCGCGTTGAGGACCTCGTCCTCCGCCTGCGCTCGATCAGAGAGAATCATCCAAAGACAGACGCCCTAGAAGGGGCTGATATCCGCTTTAAAACGGCTCTTGCCGACGATCTGAACATCTCTTCCGCACTTGCAGCCCTTTTCGATCTCATTCGGGAACTAAACACTCTTTGCGATGAACAGAAATTGGGAGTCCAAGAGGCTGAAGCTGCCTTGCAGCAATTTGGCAGATGGGATCAGGTTCTCGCCGTTCTTCCGCTCCACAAGAAAGCAGAAGAGATCCCCGCAGACCTACTCGGATTTCTCGAAAGAAGAGAATCTGCACGCAGAGAAAAAAAATGGTCCCTCAGCGATGAGATGCGCGATGCCATCCATGCTCGAGGCTATATGATTGAAGACACCCCACAAGGCGCGAGGTTAAAGAAAAAATGAGCTCAAAAAGTACCCCAGATGAACGTTTCCTCATCAAACTCTATGAAACGGCTATGGCAGGCGGCGACCCCCACGCCATGATCGACTACCGAGGGATAGCTAAAGCCCTTGGCCAAAAAGAAACAGCTATGAAAAATATTATTAAGCACCTGGCTCAAGCAAATTTTTTAAAAAAAGCCGACGAAACAACCGTTTTTCTTACAGAACGGGGTTGTAATTTCGTGCTTGATGCAATAGAATGAATTTATATTAACTTTTGTTTGTGATATAATTATTATAATTATGTCGCTCTCAAATAAAATTACTTCCGATCTAGTTGTGGCTGATGGGCTTCCGCCAATGGAGCGCCCGCCTGCCAGGGTCTCTAAAACCCCTTCTGGGCCCTGGGAAAAGACTGTTCAGCTAACAAAAAAAATCTTTACGGGATTGCTAGTCGTTGTTTCAACCCTCGTCTTAAACAGCTTATTTCTCTTTATCCCGGCTGGGCTTAGCCTCTATTCCAACTTCAATAAAAAGAGCGTACAGGCTGAAGTAGAAACGAGGAGGATCGAGCACCTTCATACAGCCCTAATGAGGGGCCTGGAAGGCGAGGGAAAGTGGAAGCGTCAAGCATCTGAAATCACTCATGAGCAGTTATTGGGACCTGCTCCCAAAGACGAAGCAACGGACCGTTTTCTTGCTGAAGTGATTGAATTAAGAGATCAGATTTCATCGTTGGAGACCTCTAGGAAGAAGGGCGATGTGGCCGTTGGCTCAGTCGAGTCGGTGTATAAGAGGCTTCAAAAGCTAGCCGGCGATCAGCAGTTTATGCAGGTTTTCCGCGCCTTGGAAAAGGTTGATCACCCAGCCGTCAACTTTCTTAAACTTCTCTCTGCTAAATTCCGCTCTGCAAACATGTCGGAAGTATTGGTTGGACATGCGAAACATGAATTAGGCGAGGTAACTGCTGATAAAAATGGTGGTTACTCAGTCGGCAAAACAGCAGAGGTCCTCGCTTCCTACAGAGAAAAACCCTCATTTGCCAAGAACTTTTTCTGGGCCATTTCCCATCCTCTCGGCTGGTATCACTCATGCGAGTCGAAATGGCTGCAGACTCAATACGACAACAACGAATCCAATCCAACTTACACAGTTCAGGAAGTGGACTACACCACCAAAGGTAATAAACGGCTTAAAGTCCGGTTTACAGCGGGGCCAACCCCGTTCAACGACGATGCGTATCAAAAGATTTTCCTCCGTGAAGGGCGCGAGCTCCGCTTTAATATTATGGATACGGGAAAATCGGAAGAGCATGAATGGGTCCGAAAAATGGATGAAGCGGCGAAAAGTTCGAACGGCCATTTGGAGCATGTTGTTTTAGGTTTTGTGACAAAGGAAAAGCGGGGATATCTGGAGTCTGCGAACTTAGATACTCTGATTGGTGGCTATCAGTCTGCTCTTCTGGATGGAAATGCGTGCAGATCCATTCAGCCTCGAAAAGTTGATAACGGGGTGGTCATTCCAGAAAAACTCCTCTCTGATGAAGAGATCAAGGGAGCCTGCAGCCGTGCCAAAGCTCTCGTAAGGGAGTTGAATCCGGATCTAACGAGCAAACATGCAAGGCATGCGGTCCTTGTAGTCGCTGATACGATGATGGCGATGGGGACAATGGTCAATTATCTTGAAGGCTTAAAAAGGACCATCGAAGATGAGTCGATCGATGAAGATATGAGAGCCGTTTTTATAGCTGCTGCTTGCAAACAGTGTTATGATCGGGGGCCAGTCTATCTTGCATCGTTGATGATCTTCTTCAGAAGTTTAACTGACTCGAGTTCACTCACAAAAGATGAGTTTTATCGGATTGCAGGCATTCCTCTATTTAGAGCGCCGGTTAATGAAGGGCGCGAGCAGCAAGAGGGGAAGTTTGCGGTCTATGAGGAGCTAGCGGAAATGCTGGGCTCCCGTATGGATATTTTAGCTAAACACACCCGGGCCTTCCGCTCCACCCTCAGTCAATAAAAATTCTCTTTTCAAATAACTCATAGAGTCTCTAGTATCCTCCCTACGCAATAGCGGAGGGGAGTTTGCGCAAATCCTTTTTCACAGCATTTATTTTCTTTCTATTCGCTCTTGCCGCAGATGAAGAAATCGGCCTCATCCCATCAAGCCCTGATCAGATCGCATCGTTAAACTACGATTCCGGCCTTTTGATTGGAGGGTGCGTCCATCCCGCCTCGGGCCAGCTTTGGTTAAGTTCTGTCGATCTAGTTGCAAAGGGCGCGCAAGAACTCAGTTTATTCCGTGTTTACATTCCGCCTCTTATTGCTCTTCCTCCCCGCGTGAATTCTGAAATGCAAGAATACTACAATGAAAGATCCTTTTTGATGGCCCTCCAAAAGAGTCATAGAGGTTGGGTCTTCCTTCCCCATCTAAAACTCGAGCGGAAGGGAAGAGAAATCAAAGTTCCCGATAGCAATGGAGCCATCTACTCCTTTTCGAAGGGAAAATTGATCCATACATCAGGCATGAGCAATATTTCAGGGGATATCCCATCAGGGAAATTCGATCCGCGAAATATTAGAATCGGTGAAGATGCGCTATCTATTACCGTCCTTTTGCCGAATGGCACCAAGAGACTTTACAATCACCATGAGAAGATTTTTTACAATTTAGTAAAAGAGGTTCTCCCGAACGGCAAGGTGATAAAATACACCTATTTTGACAATCAAATCCTTATCCAAAGTTTGGACCCTTTGGAAAAGCACGTTTACGCTTCCCTAACCATCGATACAAGTTCATACAAAAACAGCTTTCATCTGTTTGATGAAACCAAGAAGGGATCTTGCGGCAAATACCGAAACAATGAAGGAGAACTCAATTGGTCCTCCACAGGCGTTCCTTACCTTGCTGTTCTAGCAGCAAAAACAAATACAGGGCTA
>JANPFC010000110.1:0-20435 GCA_031423235.1 Chlamydiota bacterium
TTGCGGCGGAGCGCCAATTAGCATTATTCGCCAATACATTGAACAGCAGCAAACACTTGCTTAACGAAACTGGAGCAAAAATGCCGCCAACGCGGTTTACCCCGCCCTAAAGGGCGAGGTTTGCCCGCGCTAGAGGATCAAAATTTGCGAATGCGAATATGCGGAATAACAGTAGGAAGTAAATAGCCGGTCTCATTTTCCACCTTTAAGAAAAATGGGGGCATCTTAGGCAAACGTAAATTTTACTTACAAGTGAAATCTATTGGAAAGAGTAATAATTCAACCACTTGAAGCGGCACCAATAATTATCACTGAAGGCGTCATATTCGGGGTTATCAAATAAGCTGGTTTGCGGCTGGAGTGTTGGAATATGCACGACCTTCAGCTCTCTCAAGCGATTGTGTTCTCTTAAATAGCGGATGTTATTTGCGTCGACGGGGTCGCCAAAGGCTGTTGTCAGATATAATCGGTTTGCCGGATCGACGACAAGCCACCTACTGCGACAGGAAACTTCTAACAAGGCATGAGAAATCCCCATGACATTTTCTGAGCCTTGGGTGAGATATCTAAACGCATCTACTTTTCTAATCGGCACATCAGGCATCAGTACCGATGCGATCTCGATAAATAGATCTCGAAAATCTGCAGAGAGCATCCCGAACTTTTTTTCTTTTAACCCACGTATTTTCTCCATCAAGCTGATGGGCAAATAATCTGATGGGTATATCAACGGATCTAACGACCAAATGAATTGAGTTATCAAGATGCAATTAGCCAAGGTATCGCCCATCGAATAATTGCCGATGTCAAACGGCAAGGCAGTAATTTTAAAGGAGAAGATCTGACCCAACAACTGAATCCTATCGAAATGAGAGACTTGGGGTTTGGGGAGAATGGAGAATGTATCTGCTCCTTTAGGCAGCTCTAATGAACATCTGCCGATGGCAATATAACTCGGCACCTGAACGCCATATGTTTTTAAGTAGTAGGACGAAGAAGTACATTTGAATTCGATTTTGCCTAGATACTTTGAACCAACGGGATACGCTTCATAGACATGAAAACCATTGGATGAGGCTTCTTCCTCGGAAAAATCAAGAGCAAGTTCTAGAACGCCATTTATCGTTGAATACCGATTGCCATTGATTGCTGCCACGGCGTAGATATGGCTCCTATCAAACTGAATCGCAACGGTCTCATTACTCCTTTTTGAAATATTCAAAACCTTCGCTGAAGAGGCGGGACTTGTTGGTAAAGCCCATAGAGGAATGAGGGACATGTATTGGATAAGAATAATAGAAAAAATAGTGCGCAGCATTCTTTTCCTTCTTAAATGGTGCAATCCACCTATTGCGCAATCCTAATATTGAACCGGCATTATTAGCAACCTATGGGATCGTCTGGGAATAACTCGTACACTTCGCCCGAACCATTTGCAGGTTGCAAAAATATATAGGTATTTTTTACGATGTCCCGCTCTTTAACTTTTTAACCTTAAGAGGTTCTTATGTACATCGACGCAGTAGACTTTGACGTAAATGATTGGGAATTAAAAGAGTTTAGAATGAATACAGGGAGCTTGAATGGATCTCCTGTTTGCATTTTAGGTGATGAAAATGCAATTGAATCTGTTAAGCTCAATTCTGGAATACCCGAGGGATTTTCTCTCAAAAATCGGAAAATTGAGATAAAACCAATGATGAACCGTATCAGAGAAATTAACGTGGAGTACAAACATACGAATTCTGACGGTAGCTCCGACACCGTAAGAGCTGGTGTTTCATTGAACGAAGATAAGGGCGGGGACACCAGTAGCTCCGAATCTACAAATAGCGATAATGACTCGAGCGCATCTGACATCAATTCGAGCGATCAAGACAGTGACTCAAGCGATAAATAATATGAAAAATAAGAGACTCCTTTTTTTTGTTCTCCTGACCATCTTAGGAGTCTCTTTATATGTTTCTGTATCACACAATTCATCATGCATAAAAATCCCCGTTTTTTTTACTGCCAAATCTTTTAATCCTTTAATAAAATCAGAAATACAGGGCAAAGCATATTCTCTACTTGTTGATTCGGGAGCTTGTGATTATTTATATCTTTCCAGGTTGACATTCGAAGGAATTCAAAAAATTGACTTAGGGAAAACCATCTCAACTCACGATCTAAGAGGAAATCCATATAAATGGCCCATTTATTCCGTCCCAGATGTAAAAATTGAACCTCAAGAATCTGCTACATATGAAATTGCAGAAGAAGGGTATGAATTCCATGAAAACACATCCCTATGGAATTCAAAAAAACGGATCTCAAAACCAGATTCTCATGGAAGAATCGGATGGCAATTCTTTAAAAACTATTGCACTCTAATTGATTTCCCAAATTCTTCCATTTTCATGGCTAAATACCTGGAAGATTTAGAAAATGACGGCTTTATCAAAATTGACAACTTCATTTCTTTGCCTTTCACGATCGAAGATGGTGTACTTGTCGTTTCAATTCAAACTGATCTTGGTGAAAGCAGAGTCATTTTAGATACCGGATCAACATTTTGCGCATTGAAAAGCGGTAAAGTTGATCCGAATCTCGTAACGCTTCTTCCACATGGAGGCAGATATTTTCCTAGCAGCAAATTAATCATCAAAGGGTGTGATTTCGGACATTGGGGATTCGCTCTAGGGGACTTTACCGATCGACTAATAGCTGATGGGCTTTTGGGATGTGATTTCTTTTTAGAACATGCAGTCTGCTTAGATTTCCAGAATAAGATCGCCTATATCCAAAAACCAGGAGGCCTTCTTGCTACTCAATGGAAAAGGGGCAAATATTACTTAACACAGTTTTTTCTGAGAAACAGTTCAGATTTCCAGAAATTTGAGGACTTATGATTGAAACTATCACAACTAATGATTTTGATCCTTTTGAAGAAATTCGAAGGGAATCGCGATGGAATGGAAGGGTGGTAAAAGCACTATCTTCCGATAGTATTACGATCTCAATCAGCTGGAAATTTATGCAATCAGCTAAATATTACCGAATGTAAAGCAGCTTTACATTTAGCCGTAAATCTATTGGGAGCCATGTATGTTACCTACTCATAGAAAACCAACGCTGCCCGGGAAAATTTTGCTAGAAGAATTTTTAATTCCTATGGGCATCTCTCAATCAGACTTTGCCGAACATCTAGGCGGTTCATGGACCCAACCCAAGTTAAGTGCCATCATCAGCGGAAAAAGATCAATCACTGAAGAGATCGCATTAGACATTGGCGATGCCTTAGGAACTTCTCCAGAATTTTGGCTTGGCCTCCAGACCGATGTCCATCTATGGGAAGCCATTAAAAAACACAAAAAATTGCTATACTCAGACCAAATAAGGGCGCGCTCGAGTGGCTTTGATGTTGCCAAATGGTTCAGTTTATTGATTCCCAGTTCCTAAGGGTTCAAATAGCGACTGCAAATCTTCAAGATTCATTTCCAGCGGCGCGGTATTTGATTCATCGAAAAGCCCTGCTGCCAGCTCTTTCTTTTTCCTTTGGAGGCTCAGAATTTTTTCTTCAACCGAGCCGCTTGTGATTAATTTATAAACAAAAACGGGCTTGGTTTGTCCCATGCGGTGTGCCCGGTCTGTGGCTTGATTCTCAGTGGCTGGATTCCACCAGGGATCATAGTGGATCACCGTGTCGGCTGCGGTTAAATTCAGGCCAGTGCCGCCCGCCTTGAGACTGATGAGCATCAAAGGAACAATGCCTGCTTGAAACTTCTGCACCGGCTCAATCCGATTTTGCGTGTCTCCTGTAATCATCGTATAGGGGATGTTGAGAAGGTAAAGCTCTTTTTCGATCAAGGCTAACATGCTTGTAAATTGGGAAAAGAGCAGTATCTGCCGTTTCTCAGAGATCATTTGAGGTATGATGGTGCGTAAATATACCAACTTTGCTGAATCTTCAATGGTTACGTCCTTAGCTGCCTTAAGCAATCGTGGGTCGCAGCAAATTTGGCGAAGCTTAAGCAAAGCATCTAAGAGAACGATTCGGCTTCTGGCTAGCCCTTTTTCTTCTACTTGCAACAAAACTTTCTGCATCATTGTTAAACGGACAGCTTCATAGAGGTCGCGCTGCTTTTGAGTGAGCTCAATAGGGGTTAAAATTTCCGTTTTAGGGGGTAGTTCTAAAATGACTTGCTGCTTTGTGCGGCGCAGCATGAATGGAGAGATCCGCTTTTGAAGCACTTTTTTCCTTTCCAAAGAACCTTCTTTCTCAATTGGCTTCCGGAATAATTTTTGGAATTGCTTTTCATCTCCTAAAAACCCCGGCAATAAAACATGAAAAAGAGACCATAATTCGCCTAAGTGATTTTCCATGGGGGTGCCTGTAAGGCATAATCGATGGTTCGCTCGAATTTCTCGAATCACTTTGTGCGCTTGCGTTTTGGCATTTTTAACGTTTTGCGCTTCATCCAAAATAAGCAAATGGAATTTATGCTTTAAAAAGATCTCCCGATCTCTTGCGAGAAGGGGATAGGTTGTCAGAATCAAATCGTATTCCCCAATCCTGTCAAAGCCTTTCTTCCTCTCATTTCCTTGGAGAATGAGTACTTTAAGCTGCGGGGCAAACCGTTCTGTCTCCATAAACCAATTGCCCATGAGGGTGGTCGGAGCCACCACCAACACTGGGCTTTCCATTCTTCCGCTTGCTTTCTCAATCAAAATATGGGCTAGGGTCTGTACTGTTTTCCCAAGGCCCATATCGTCAGCCAGCACGCCGCCTAAATCGCAAGTGCGCAAAAATTGAAGCCAGCTGACACCCTCGAGCTGATAGGGTCGCAAATCGCACTTTAGCGCTTTAGGTGCTTCAATGAGCTCAATTTTGCCAAAGGCCTTGAGCCTCTCCTGCAGCTTTTGATAGCTGGCTGGGGTTTGCCATTCCAGTTTCCCTAATCCTTCTAAATGATCTAAACCGGAAACTTCCCATTTCGAGAGCCGAATCTTTTCAGAGTCTTCGTCTCGATTCAAAAGCCCCAAGAAAGTGTCGAACATGATCCTTAATCGCGAAATCGGCATCATTAAAAGTTCTCCGTTTCCGATACTCAAAGGGACTTTTTCCTTCAACTGCTCAGGTGTGAGTTTGTCGAAAGAAAACCCCTGGTCTTCAAGCCCCAAAAGAAACTTGTGCAATACCGGCACCAAATTGACCCGTTTGCCATCTATGACTGACCCGAGTTCTAAATCGAACCAATTTTCCTGATGCTCAGATACCTCTGCATACCAATCTTCGCTTTCGGAGATTCCTTGGATCGGAAACTTTGGATCGAATTCAAACGTCCAGCCTTCAGACTTCATTACCGGTACAAATAAAGTCCAAAAATCGAGCGCGTCGGAAGCGAGATCGTCTGCGCGTGAATAATGGAGTCGATTGTCGAGAACCCTCCATCCAAAACTCAGTAAACTCTTAATCGCATTTACCTCTGCGGCAAGATCACGTTCAATCCGATAAATAACACCGCTTTTGGAGATGTCGATTTTTTTCGTTATATTCTGATCAAAAGGAACCAGATGATCTCCATATTGAAAAGAAAGGCGGCCTATCATGTGTTCATCATGATTCCAATCCCTTTCCACCCCCACCCAAAAGAGTGGTTTGGGCGCTGATTTAGGAATGGCGATGAATGTCTTTTCTAAAATGGGGATTTTCTGTTCTAGCGCAGCTAATTTTTTTTGGATAACTGGCAGATTCCCTTCATGGACAACCGGACCTTTTAATAACTTTCTCGCGGTCGCACTTTCGCAGGGCAATTTCAAGGGGCCGCAAATTCCTTTCCCCGGGTGAACATAAAAGCCCCCTACTTCCATTAAAAATGGCTCCGTCCCCGGCTCAAACCCCTTTAATCTGATTGTCTGCGTTCCATTTGAGTTGTATTCCCACTCAAAATTCCCTTCCTTCTCTTCTTCCCATACAAGTGGCTGGAGGAACGACATTCCCCAATAACATCTTTTGGTTTCCACAATTTTTTTAAGCACTGACAGAACGTACATGGAAGCCCTGCTTTTCCTTTGCCACAAAAGCCCTAAAATTTCCCAATCGTCTTCTGTTAAGATATCTCTTAGCCTCTCAGGGAAGCGCCGTAGCAGATCGTCAAGATGATGGCAAGTTGGAGATGAACTGCTCGGCTCTCCTCCTTTTTTTAATCGAACAGTGTACAATCCTACATGAATGCTAAGCGGGTCGTAAGCCACTTTAGTCAGAGTGTAGATAAATGCCGATGAAATCGATCGGAGAGGCTTCGTGGCTGCATCGCTTGACAAACTGTCCAGCCACCGGTTTTCTTCTATTGATAAAGCGGGTTCAGACTCAATAACCATTTTCGATTGTTCCCGCAATAATTCCAGGGTATTTAACCCAACAGCCGCCATATGCTTACAGCGAAAGGCAACGGGACAGGTGCAATCTGCAAAAATTTCACCACTTTTCATCCTCCTAAGGTTCACATCATAAGGAGTTTTCCGGCTCCCATAGACCTTGGCTTTCACCCAGTCCTGGCCTTCAAAATAGACCTTCGCTAGTCCATGATCAGCATAGGCTTTCCCTTTATGAAATGTAGTGTGCTCGAACCCTTTTAACCAGCGCTCTAATTCTCTAAGCATGTAATTTTCCCCAAAAGCAGGGACAAATTAGAAGGCAATTACCAATTAGCTGCAAGAATAATTTGGACTGGAAGGACTAGAAATTGCTCTTGAAAGATGCATGTGGACAATCGTGCAATCCGAATGCACGATTGTCCAACAAATAAGCAAGACTATACAGCTAAGAAACTTAAGCGTTTGTTTAACGTAAAAATTAGTCTTGTCGCGCAGCAAATCAGATCTCAATCGAATGTAAAGCAGCTTTACATTTAGCGGGCAGCGTTTGCCAGTCGCTGGAATACGGCCATTTTAGTCCAAAATATGGCCGTATCTTGGTTATACGGCCAACTTTTTCAAAGATACGGCCAAATTGCAATGATTTTGGCCAAATAGCTGCAGGTTAGTCTTTGTCGGCCTTGAGCATTTCGAGATTCTGGTAGTAGCGCATGAGGTCGCGGGCGCGGGCTGCATCTTCGAAGCGGAGTTCTTTGGCGGCTTTACGCATTTCCACTTCGCACTCTTTGATCTTGGATTCGAGATCGGAGATGTCGATGTGTTCTTTCTTGGAGGTTGTGGGAGCTTCTTCAGCGAAGCCGAAGGTCTCTTCGAGGGAGGCGACGTCGCCGCGGGTTGTGCTGCGAGGCGTGATGTTGTGGGCGGTGTTGTAGGTCTCTTGGTAGGCGCGGCGGGCTTTGGTGATGGATACTGTGTTGCGGATGGCGTTGGTTTCCCTGTCGGCGTAGAGGATGACGCGGCCACGGACGTTGCGGGCTGCACGGCCGCAGGTCTGGACGAGGGCTGTTTCTGAACGGAGGAAGCCTTCTTTGTCAGCGTCAAGGATGACGACGAGGGATACTTCGGGGAGGTCGAGCCCTTCGCGGAGGAGGTTGATGCCGACAAGGACGTCGAAGTGGCCAAGGCGGAGCGATTTGAGGATCTGCATGCGCTCGAGGGTGTCGATGTCAGAGTGGAGGTATTTGGCTTTGACTCCGATTTCATTGAGGTATTTGGAGAGGTCCTCAGAGAGCTTTTTCGTGAGGGTGGTGACAAGGACGCGGCCGCCAAGTTCAGTTTCTTTGCGGATTTCGTCGAGGCAGTCGTCGACTTGGCCATTGGCAGGACGGATTTCAATTTGAGGATCGAGGAGGCCAGTGGGGCGGAGAATTTGTTCGACGATGTCGCCTTCTGATTGCTCGACTTCCCATGCGCCGGGTGTGGCTGAGACGTAGATCACTTGCTTGAACTTGGCATAGGTCTCTTCGAACTTGAGGGGGCGGTTGTCAAGGGCGGAGGGTAGGCGGAAGCCGAATTCGATGAGCGATTGCTTGCGGGAACGGTCGCCATTGTACATGGCGTGGAGCTGGGGGAGGGTTTGGTGGGACTCGTCAATGAAGAAAAGGAAGTCCTCGGGAAAGTAATCGATGAGGCAGGGCGGAGGATCGCCGGGTGAGCGCATGCTAAAGTGTCGGGAGTAGTTCTCGACGCCTTTGCAAAAGCCGATTTCGCGGATCATCTCGAGGTCGTAGCTGGTGCGCTCTTTGATGCGCTGGGCTTCTATGAGGCGGTTTTCTGATTGGAAGAGGGCGATGCGGTCGGTGAGTTCTTGCCGGATCGTGGTCATGGCTTGGTGCTGGATGTTCTCTGGCGTGACGTAGTGGGAGCCGGGATAGATAGTGACTTTGTCGAGGCGCTTGCGGACTTTGCCGGTAATGGGGTCGATTTCACTGATCCGCTCGATTTCGTCGCCGAAAAACTCGATCCGGTAGGCGATGTCGTCTTCGTAGGCGGGGACGATTTCTAGGACGTCGCCGCGGGCGCGGAAGGTGGCGCGGGATAGGTCGTAGTCGCTTCGCTCATAGTGGAGCTGGACGAGGTGGAGGAGGACATCGTCTCGGCGTACTTGTTTGCCGACTGCGAGGTTGAGGAGCATCTGGCTGTAGTATTCGGGGCTGCCGAGGCCGTAGATACAGGAGACGGAGGCGACGATGATTACGTCGGGCCGTTCGATGAGGGATCGGGTGGCGCTAAGGCGCATTTTTTCTATCCGGTCGTTGATCGCGAGGTCTTTCTCAATGTAGGTGTCGGTACGGGCGATGTAGGCTTCTGGCTGGTAGTAGTCGTAGTAGGAGACGAAGTACTCAACGGCGCTTTCAGGGAAGAAGTTCTTGAACTCTTGGTAAAGCTGGGCGGCGAGAGTTTTGTTGTGAGCAAGGATGAGGGCCGGTTTTTGCGTTTCTTGGATGACGTTGGCCATCGTGAAGGTTTTGCCAGAGCCGGTTATGCCAAGTAGGACTTGCGACTTTTTGCCCGATTGGACGCCAGAGACGAGGCGATCGATCGCTTGGGGCTGGTCTCCAGTAGGTTTATAGTCGGACTTTAGTTTAAACATAGTTTTATGATGGCAGATTTAGGGTAATTTATCCAGGATAATGGAAATTGAATTAATGGACGTAAATCGTTGGTTATAAGAAATGGGGGCTTTAAAATTCTTGCTTGAAATGGGATGTAAGGACTATTTTAGTCCCTTTTCGAAATTTCCAAGGAGTTTTATATGATTTCTACAGTTTCCCGCATGGCAAGAACCATGTTACCAGCATTTGAACCAGTATTCGCAAGGACAGCCAGACTCCCTTTTCGGGCTCCGATATTCCCAAATACTACACGACCTATGAGTCAGAGAAAAATCGATCTGATGCAGACTCGAAATATGGGCAATTGGCCTATTATTCTAGAAAGCGGAACGAGAAAGACACCTGAATGCTCGGCAGATTCTGTATTTGTGCTGCCTAACCACAACTTTTCCATTGAGAAAGATACGTTAATGCAAACAAATTTAGATCTGTATCGAGCTAATAACTTCAAGCAGCTCAGGCTAGAAAGAGGATCTTTAATCGGAAGCAGCGAATGGGTGCATGCTTTGCTGACGCATATTTCAGAATCGGGCAGCAAAACGGTGGAGATCACAGCTCTCGCAAATTCATTCAAGTTCCCAAAGGTACTGGAATGGGTTGAGCCATCTGTCAGTAAAGTTCAAAAAGAGGGCATTTGTCTCAAAGGAATGGATAATAGACCTGAGATTTTGAGGATGCGCCAAGTTCGCCTTACAAAAGGGATGATCGATGCATTGACCGAGATCATGACCTCTTCCAGCCATGGCGTTGCGTTCGAAATAAATGTTAGAGGATAAGTAGCGGGGGCATTCTTCGAATGGATCGGAAGAATGCCCTATTTTCCCCTTAATATCTTAGAAAATCCAAAGTAACTATTTTTATGTGAATTTTGAAACCGTCCTCTAATTCTTAACAAACCACACAGCCCTTACTGTCACTACTTGCATCTTGCGCTATTTGATTCTCAATTCGATTCGCCTCAGTATATCTTTGATTAGCTAAAGATCTATCCTGCAACCCGGCAATCAATTCGTCGTAAGCTGCATAAAGCCGCCCCTCTGACCGCAGTGCATTCGCTTCGTCACCATGATCCTTAGTTCCTTGCTTAAAAACATCGGCGATTTCACGCATTTCTCTAGCTTGTTCCCATCGTGAATCTACACTCCATTCTCCCGACTCTCTATGGTCTCTACAATCTCTTGCCTCTGATTCCCCCGCAGCTCCAGATTCATGATCAAATCTGCACACCATCAGTTCTTCTCTAGATGCATGAGGATCTGCCGGATCAAACCCGGCTGCTTGAACAATGCTATCAGCCGTCTCTCGTACAGGCGTTACAGTTCTAGAACCCCAAAATCCTCTAAATAAATCAAAAAATTTAACAAAAGTCGAAGCAATCGAAGCTCCAAATAAAATTCCTTTTGCAAAACTTAGAGCAGTTGAGGCGCTCGGCCTTAGACTACTGGGCCCACCTACGTGAAGGGATCTAGATACTTCCTGATTCCTTTTGCTGCTATCCAACAACTCATTCAATTCCTGGCCAGAAGGGTGTTTTCCATATGTAACTCTTAATGCCATTGTCGTCTCCCGATTTAAAGATGTATAAGTTTTTGCTAATTTCTTAATTCTTAAACTTCAATTCCAAGACCTTTTTTTATCAATGAGATGATAAAGCTAAAAGGCCACAGCAGAAAAACTTTAAGTACATTAACCCCCCAAATGAAAGCGGTTGCAAGGAAAGATCCAAATAAAATGCCTTTGGAAAAATTTACAATTTTTTTCATGCTAGACATAAACCCATTTGGCTCCTCTATTTGAAGAGCTTTTGCCGCTTCCAGGTTCCGACTGCTACTTTCAAGTAAGGTATTTATCTCCTCATGCGAGGGATGCCTTGAATATGAAATTTGCGCTGCCATTAAACTCCTCGAAATACTGATTAATTTTTCTAATTCTCTAGTTTTTAACGAGACCCAATTCCTAACCCTTTTTTTATCAACGAAATGATGAAGCCAAGGGGCCACAACAATGCTGATGAAATCGACCATACTTGCCCTCCCGGCAAAGAAGCCGCTTGAGTTAGTGTTTGAGACAGATCGATTGCCCCCCGAGAAGTTTCAAGGGCAGAGGCCATTTTCAGCTCAAATTCTTTATTTGATGCCCGCAAATTTTCCAGCAAAAGCTGATCTAATTTTCTTTGAGACTCTCTTTTATCGACTAATTCCAGAGCTAAATCAACTTTTTGAGTTAGCTCTGCAATTATTTGGCCATCTGCATCACAAAGTTCGGAGCTCGCGGAAGTATGTGCATCTAAACGCTGAAGATCGGCTAAAGTGTGAATATTCGACCGTCTAGAAATTGGCTGAGCATGAAGAGTTTGAGCCCTAGCTCCGTCCCTACATGAATCTGAAAAGTTTTGAACTGTCATTTTGTCCCCAATTTCCTTATTTCGCGGCTTGATTTGTATTTTTTACAGCATCGCCAACAAATACACCTGCAACACCACCGACAGCGACAGCAACTGTTGTCCAAACAGCATTTAAGCCGAAATAAATAGCTCCTACCGCTGCACACCCAAATCCAACCCCAAAATTCTTGGCTGTATCACCCACAACAGTTTGAGCCAGAATTCTTTGAGCATTCGATTCTGCTAGAGCTGCATTTAATGCAACAACTTCCCGAAATAATCTATCTCTCTGCCCGATCGTATATGAAAGCTCAGTCTTGAGATCGCCCATTACGTCCGCATTTGGTCCGCAACAAAAGCGATTCTCCTCCTTTTGAAGTCTTAGTACTAATTGAGTTACTTTCTGTTCCAATCTCCTGACCTGAGGGTCTTCACATCGAGTTCTTGCATATTGCGGAGCATAAACCTGGTGAGCCCGAACTTCGGTTGCCGTTGATGTCATTATCGCCTCCAAGCGTGTATTTTTTTGAAAAAGATGTTTTTACTCCACCAAGGACTATTTCCGCAAACTAATTTTTCACAAATAATTATAAGTAAATACTAAAATTTACAAATTAGCAATTCCTGGCAACATATGTTCCATTACACTATATAATATATTTTACCTTGCTCGGCGCGAGGATAGGCCGTAGAAGTGAATATTGAAAATTGAAGGGAGTGGCTTCAGACACAAATATATAGCCGAATCGACCTCAAAAACACATCTCAAAACACTAATAATTAACCGCTTAACAAAACAATTGAACCTATTGTATCCCGCGGGATACAATAGGTTCATATGGAAATAGATATCGAGATCTACGAAACCTCTAATGGTAAGCGTCCATTTGAGGCATGGATTAAGGATATCCGAGAGATTCATACGCGAGCCAAAATCTTGACCCGTATTGATCGCCTTAAATTAGGAAATTTTGGAGACTGCAAAACTCTCCAAGACGGTGTATGTGAACTAAGGATTCATTATGGGCCCGGAATAAGAATTTATTACGGTAAAATTGGGAGTAAGGTCATCCTACTACTTTGCGGTTGAGATAAGGGATCTCAAGAAAAAGACATAGTTAAAGCAAAGGAGTATTTGAAAGATTTTCAAACGAGGGAAATAAAACATGGCAAAAAATAGAAAATATCAAGAGTTTTTGATCGAACATCTAAAAGATCACGACGAAGCTGTTGCCTATTTAAATGCAGCACTGGAAGAAAGCCTCAAGGGAGATACTGAATCCCAACACCTCTTTCTTATAGCGATTCGAAATGTCGCCGAAGCTCAAGGCGGCATCGGCAATCTAGCAAGAAAAGCGGGAATAGGTAGAGAAAGCCTCTATAAAACCCTTTCTGAAAAGGGCAACCCTAAATGGCATACACTTGTCTCTTTAGTCATAGCTCTTGGTCTAAATTTAAGGCTTGCTTAAGAAGTCTCTGATGATCTCCTAAAGCTTTGAGAATCGACAAAAATAGCGAGAAGGAAATCCCTTCTTTCTTACCTGATTTAATATCTTGAATTACCGTTAGGGAAACTCCCGCTGATTCAGCCAACGTTCTGACGGGAACTTTACAAGCTTCAAGCAGAGGAATGAGAATTTTAATCAGAAGAAGTTTTTGATATTCTTGCTCAAATTTAAAACGCCGTTTGGGATCATTCATGATCCGATCATATGTTGAAAGAGGCTTGTCAAACTCTTTAAGGCTCACCTAAGACCTCTCTTGTCTTACCTATGTAGGCAATATTTTTAGAGAAATCCAGATAAACAGCATGCTCGATAAGAAAATCCATGCCCAAAATTCCGTCAGAATCTTTGAAGTCGGGGCTGATATCCAAAAGGTACAAAATTTGCCCGCCAAAATCCGTCCCTCTTATGGTAAATTTGGAACTCTCATAGACAGGCATTCCATTTCGGATGGTACTATTCTCCTGAATATGGGTATTTCGGATGGCGGAAATTGTCGATCCTGTATCAAGAAGAAATTTTTTGACGCCTATATCAGTCTCCACATCGATAACAACACCATCGGAGGTAAGGGTTATGGGCGTTTGCGTAAATTTATCGGGCTGATAATTATTTCTCTTAAGATCCTTCATGTTGCTGCAAATTATAAAAACAGAACGGTGAAAATCCAAAAACAGGTTTCTCTTGGAGAAGAAATCTCGGCCAATCCTACCAGCTTTTTCAGCGGCTTCGTGCATTGGATCTTGTATAATTATAGATCCTTGATTGGCAAAATTTCCCGACTCCTCTTTTGAAGTAACGTTCTTGATGGAGAAATTACCTGCCTTAACCTCATTGATAAAGTATTTAGGCGCTTCATATTTCTCACCCATAAAATTCATCCACCGAGATACTCCTCCAGGCGTTTTTTCTATCTGCTCAAGAACACTCTTATTAAGGGTAAGGGCGGTTTTAGATCCTAAATCAATTTCAACTTCATATTTTCCCCCTTGTATTTCGACACAAGTGGTTGGGATCATATAGGCTGAAAAACCCAGGGGTATAAGGGAAACATTATTTTGATTTTTAACAAAAAGTACGGTCCCAAATAAAACAAGAACAGAGCCGATAGTTTTTTTCATCGTGAACTCAGGATTGCCTATATCAACGTGGCTCGGAAATTCTCATTTTACTTTGATTTTTGGCCATCTGCTACAGAGTTACCTTTTGAAAAATAGGCGCATTTCCCAGTAAAGTCCAGGAAAACTAAATGGTTTTGAAAAAACTCCATCCCTAAAATTGCTTCGATCCGAATAGGAATCTTAATGGGCATACGGTGAAAAGCTATTGGACCAAATTCCTCTCCCTCAATTTTAAAAGAGCTATATTCCACAGAGTTTTCAGGCTTCCACATTTCTTCCTCTATTGGTTTCCCTCTTTCAATCTCTGAATTTATCATATTCCAAGTGGCGCCAGTATCTAACATACATAGCAAAACCCCTTCTAATGTTTGCACCTGAAATTCAACTAGACCTCGATCTAGGAATAGGGGCGTTTGGATGAAGTCTTCAATTACATAGCCTTTATTTTTAAGGGTATCTAGGCTGTCACAAAATGCAATGAGAGAGTTCGTCACGTCGACCAGCAGATTGACGTTGTAAAATAACTCCCAGCCTAATCTTCCAGGTTCTCTGGGAGATGGTTTGCCCCCGTTCTGGACAAATACAGAATCAGTCACAAATTCCTGCATCTCTTCTTGGAGAACCAGCTTGGAAAAGGTCATTGCACCAATCTTTGCTTTAGGAACCCTGTATAAATTTGTTGAGTACTCCTTCCCCCTTATGCCGTACATCGGCTTCTCGCAGATAAAATCCTTAGATAGAATTAGATCGGTTGATTCTTTCGTAAAAGTGATATCTCCTCGATATCCTAAATCGAGTTCCATTGAAAAAACTTTGCCGTCTATATTCACATCAACGCAGGGAGACTGAATAGAAGAAAATTTTGTGAATGGAACAGGCACAAAAAAAGTTTTTTTTGTCTGTGCAACTGGATCTGCAAGCACGGGATCTGTTTTCCGGCTTACTGAGCACCCACAAATAATTAAAAGAGCTAAAATTGCGAACGATATTAGTTTCATTTTACTTCAAATTGTAGTTTTTAAACCAACGAGTGGGGAAGTTTGAATTTCCCCACGCCTTTGCTTGGATAACTTTCAGCAGTCTTAATCTTCATCATGGCTGACTGAAACAGTCGCACTTCCTGTCCCGTCACTGTTTACTTCGACAGTTACATCAGCCGTATTGCCATTGTCATCGCTAGCGCTACCTGATGCATACCCACTTATTTCAACTCCTTTCTCTCCTCCCCAAGAAATCGTGCCACCGATTTCAGCTTTGGTTTCCATGGGAGTAATTTTCATAGCTTTATTATATGTCTCTATCTGTATTTGCTGTCCATTAACCAAGTGGGCTAAGCTCTCCCCACCGTTCATGATTTTATGACCATTCCAATTTGCCACTTGCAGAAGTGCTCGAGAAAACGAATAAATATCTTCATCGGTTTCAAAACTGCATCCTTCGACCATCATAGTATACTCCTGGGTTAATAAAAAAATTTGAGGGTGCATCCTATGAGAAGATCGACATATTTAGCAATCTATTTTCAGAACCTGTGGTCTTACTACTTATTGGCATGGACGAGGAGCTTTTCAAGCTCCTCGAGACTCTTGCCCTTGGTCTCGGATACCCGCTCCATAGGAGTCTTTCCTACCAATTTACTACCAATATCTACCAATTCGGTAACAAGCTGATCACAAAGCGCTTATATTAAATTGCTTGTAAATATTGTGCCAATATTATACAAATTGGTAATTGACCTGAACCGGCAAATTTGCTACCATTAAATTTAAAATTGGTAGCACGCTATGAAAATGCCTCGCAGACCTCCGGATATCCGTGACAAGCAATTAATGGTTTTTTCCTCTCCTGAGAAATTTGATCTGATTCGCGCCGAGGGTAATAAAACGGAAGACGAAGGAAAGTACAGGCATTGGGATATCTTGCGTCATCTAACCCCGCCTAAGGGTTTGACCTTAGAGGAGTGGTGGTGCGGAATCAAGATGAGACGCCTTCTGGGGTTTAAGTCTATCCCCTTACAGGATAGAGATAGGAAGGATTTTTTTTTCTACAATCTTCCTGACAAGGTATTCGAGCAGCTTCATCAAATTGATTTTGGCGCAGGTGGAATGATAAAAGTTCCTGAAGCTATTGTAAATTCTCAAACTCGTGATCAATACATTGTCCGTTCTCTTATCCAAGAGGCAATCACTTCAAGTCAAATTGAAGGGGCCGCCACAATTCATAAGGTGGCTAAAGAAATGCTGAGATCTGGACGTCCCGCTAGAGATAGAAGCGAACAAATGATTTTGAATAGTTTCCTCACAATGCAAAAGATCAGGGAATGGAAAGAACTGCCCCTTTCTAAGGATTTAATTTTTGAAATTCACAGAACAATTACGGATCAGACTTTAGACACTCCAGATGCCACGGGCCGATTACGTAGAGCTGATGAACCGGTTATTGTGGAGGATGTTATTTCAGGTGATATTTTACATGATCCCCCGCATGCAAATGAACTTTCGGAAAGATTGGAGGCTATGTGTGACTTTGCAAATGGAAAAACACCCCATCAGTTCGTTCATCCAGCCATTCGAGCAATCATTCTCCATTTTTGGCTGGCTTACGACCATCCATTCGTAGATGGCAATGGGAGGACGGCGAGAGCTTTATTTTATTGGTTAATGCTGCGTCAGGGATATTGGCTTTTTGAGTTTATTTCTATTTCCGAAATCATTCTAAAGGCGCCCGCTCAGTATGGAGAAGCGTTTCTTTACACTGAGACAGATCAGAATGATCTTACCTATTTTATTATTCACCAAACTGAAGTAATCCGGAAATCAATACTGTCTTTGCATGAATATATTAATCGCAAATCTCGCGAGTTGAGTGAAGTGGAACTGTTAGTGAAAAAAGACGGGAATTTCAACTATAGACAGGAATCTTTATTGGCTCATGCCTTACGCCATCCTGGTACTGATTACACTATAGAAGCTCATAGGAATAGTCATAAAATAGCTTATGATACGGCTAGGCATGATTTGCAAAATTTACATGAAAGAGGCCTGTTGAAAATGGTAAAAAAGGGTAAGGCGTTCATATTCACAGTCCCAATAGATTTAGCCAATCTCATACAAGCCAAAAATAGATAAAAATAACGAGAGAAATTCCCTTCTTTCTTCCCCGATTCTACAGGTGGCTATTTGTTGGAATGGACGAGGAGCTTTTCAAGCTCCTCGAGACTCTTGCCCTTGGTCTCGGGAATGTACCGTATGTAAAAGAGGAGGGCTAGCATGGACAGAAATGCATAAATCGCAAATGTCCAGGTGCTCCCAATCGAATTAAGCGTTATGGGAAAGGCTAGAACCACAAGGTAGTTGCTCAGCCAGCTGATAAATGTGCAAAGAGAAAGGGCTTTCGCTCGCACGGCGAGGGGGTAGATTTCAGAGATGAGCACCCAGACTATAGGCCCAAGTCCCAGCGAGTAGAGAAATACATAGAGCAGTACGGTGGGGACCGAAATTAGATCGAGAAGCGGATTGGATGTAGCAAATGCAAGGATCAATATGAGGAGAGTGGCCAGCACTCCGGTCTGACTGATGAGCAGAAGCTTTCTACGCCCATATCGATCGATGAGGAGGATGGTGAGAAAGGTGGAAATGACGTTTACGATGCCGAGAAGGAGGGTTGCAAAGAGAGCATCATTTCCTTGGCTAAGTCCAGCTTCAGCAAAAATTCTGGGAGCAAAATAGACCACTGCGTTTATGCCGCTGAATTGCTGAAATGCACTGAGGACAATGCCAATGGCAAGGAGAAGGAAATACTTGGAAGAAAACAGAATTCCTTGAGAGATCTTGTCTACGCTTTGTAAGTCTGAAAGATTCCCCCCAATTCGATCGATGACCCGTTTTGCCTCTGCTACCCTGCCTCGCCCTAATAGCCACTTAGGACTCTCAGGAAAAAAGAAGAGGGAAATAAGCTGTATGCCCGCTGGAATCGCAGTCACATAAAACATCATTCTCCACGCTTGATGCGGCGCTCCAAGGAGATTCACGAGGTATGCAATAAGCGTGCCGATGGTGATCGAGAATTGATAACAGGTTACGAAGGCGCCTCTTTTTGCTGGCGGCGCGATCTCAGCGAGGTAAATGGGAACAAGCATCGAGGTCAGTCCAACAGCAAGCCCTGTAAAGAGTCGCAAAATGAGGATAGTTGCGAGGGAATCCGCCAAGAAAGTCGCAAGTGCGGATAACAGGTAGATTAGAGAGGAAAGAATCAGAGCACGGCGCCTTCCAAAGCGGTCGGCGAGATAGCCGGAGGAGAGAGCTCCAAGGATGGCGCCGATGAGGATGACGCTTGCTACATGGCCTTGGTTGAGGGGCGTGAGATTGAATTCGGATGTTATAAAGATGAGCGCGCCCGCAATCACGCAGGTGATATAGCTCTGCATAAAACCGCCTAGGCAGGCAGTAAATGCAATCCAATAGGTGTAGAGCCTGTTCATTAGAAATAGTCGCTTATTAGATTTTTCAGTATATCAGCTTGTTCCAATATATCGAGCCCAATCACAAAGAGCGATACAAGGATGACGGCGATGAGGATGGCGCGCCTTGATGGGGTACGGTATGCGGGGAGCTTCCAGGCCATAATGGCTGGGAGGATGCAGAGGAGGATGGCGACGAATATGCCGGCGAATTGGAGAGCGAGGATAAAGCCGCGCTGATAGACGAGGACGAAAATAAGGGGCGGGATGAATGTGAGGAGGCAGGCAAGCTCCCGGCCCAGGCTAAAACGCTTCATGTGGAAGCCGTCGGTGAGAAAGTCGGAGAGACTGAGAGAAACGCCAAGGAAGGATGTGATGATGGCGAAGAAAGAAAATGTGCTGGCGATGGCGGGTATGTAGGAGTTGTGGAGGATATGGGAGAGGGAGGAGGCGCTGGTCTGACCGGTTGTGTAGGCGGCGATGAGGCCGTGTTCGCCGTTTAGGGGGACGACGCCAAGGATGAGGAAGACCCAGAGAGAATAAATGATGAACGGGATGAGGCTGCCGACAAAGAGGGTGAGGCGGAGCTTTTTTTTGTCATGGTTGAGATAGGTTGTGAGGGTCGGGATGATGATGTGGAAGCCGTAGGAGGTGATGAGTACGGGGACGGCGATCCACATTGCGCGTGTGTCGATGTGCTGGAGGAGCGAGGGCTGGATGTGTGATGGGAGGAAAGCCACGAGGAGAAAGTAGGTGAAGATCAGGCCTAGCATAAGGAGGCGGTTCACCCAATCGACGGCTTGCGTGCCGAGGTAGACAAAGATGCCGAAAAGGATGAGGAGCGGGAAGGGTCCTAGCCAAGATGGGACCGAAATGCCGGTGAGGTAGTTGAGGGCTTGGACGAAAAGGGGTGCGCTGCCGGCGATATAGGCGGCGGTGAGCGAGTAAAGGAGAAGAAGATAGGTGATCCACGTAAGGGCTTTGCCGGAGGTGCCGAGGGTGCGGCCCGCCATGGTAATGAGATTCACTTCTCCGGGAAATGCGAGGTTGACGTCAAGGAGGAGGAGCGATGTGACAAAGAGGAAAAACCAGCAAATGCCAAGGAGGAAGAAGGAGGGGAGAAAGCCGCCGAAGGAGGAGATCACTGGAAGCGCGAGCATGCCGGCGCCTGTGGCTGTGCCTGAAACAAGTAGAATGCCGCCTACTAAGCGGTTGGATTTGAACATAAGGATCCTTTAAAAAAAGCGTGCGATTTCGCAGCCGATTACGAGTATTGAAAAGAGGAGCGCGAGGATCAGGACGGTTTTACCGCCAGATACGTGGTAGTGGGAGGTGTGTTTGCGGACGTAGCGGCCGATCCAGGCCATTGAGATGGGTAGTATGCCAAAGAGTATCATGGCGCAGATGCCGCCGGCGAAACTGAGGGCTCTGAAAAATATTTGAGGATTATTGAGAGCGAGAAAAAGGGGTGGGAGGAGCGCAAGCGGGACGAGCCAGACGAGGTTTTTGCGGGTGGGCGGCTTCTTTAGTCCGTCGGCAAGAAAATGGGTGAGGGTAAGGCCTTGCGCGAGAAATGAAGTGACGATGGCAAAGAAGGCAAAGCCTTGCGCAAAGTGGCTGATGCCGCTGGATCCAAGGACGGCGCGGAGTGGGATGGTCGCCTCTTCGCCTTTGAGGTAGCTGGCGTAGATAGTGGGGGCATCAATGGTGCCGAGCACAAGGAGAGACCAGATGAGATAAATGAGGAGAGTGATGATGCTGCCGCCCAAGATGGTGAGGCGGACTCGCTTAAGATCCCCTTTCATGTAGGCGGTGAGGCTCGGGATCATATTCTGAAAGCCGAAAGAGACTACGAGGACGGGCAGGGAAAGGAGTGTGTACTTGGGCGCAGAATAGAGAAGGTACGCAGTATCAATGCGGGAGAGGCCGAGG
>JANPFC010000111.1:0-16122 GCA_031423235.1 Chlamydiota bacterium
TAGCCCTGTATTTGTTTTTGCTGCTAGAACAGCAAGGTAAGGAACGCCTGTGGAGGACCAATTGAGTTCTCCTTCATTGTTTCGGTATTTGCCGCAAGATCCCTTCTTGGTTTCATCAAACAGATGAAAGCTGTTTTTGTAAGAACTTGTATCTATAGTTAATGAGGCATAGACGTGCTTTTCCAAAGGATCTAAACTTTGGATCAGGATTTGATTGTCCAAATAAGTGTATTTTATCACCTTGCCATTCGGGAGAACCTCTTTTACCAAATTGTAAAAAATCTTCTCATGGTGATTGTAAAGTCTCTTGGTGCCATTCGGCAAAAGGACGGTAATAGATAGCGCCTCTTCTGCGATTCTAATATTTCTCGGATCGGATTTCCCTGATGGAATATCCCCTAAAATATTGCTCATGCCTGATGTATGGATCAGTTTTCCCTTCGAAAAGGAGTAGATGGCTCCATTGCTATCGGGAACTTTGATTTCTCTTCCCTTCCGCTCGAGTTTTAGATGGGGAAGGAAAACCCATCCTCTATGACTCTTTTGGAGGGCCATCAAAAAGGATCTTTCGTTGTAGTACTCTTGCATTTCAGAATTCACGCGCGGAGGAAGCCCAACAACGGGTGGAATGTAAACACGGAATAAACTCAGCTCTTGAGCGCCCTTTGCAACTAGATCGATAGAACTTAAACAAAGCTGGCCTGAGGCAGGATTGACGCAGCCCCCGATCAAAAAGCCGGAATCATAGTTTAAAGATGCAATTTGATCTGGGCTTGAGGGAATAAGACCGATTTCTTCATCTGCAGCTAGAGCGAATAGAAAGAAAAGAAATGCTGTGAAAAAGGACTTGCGCATACTCCCCTCCTCTTTTGCGTAGAGGGGATAGTAGAGGCTCTATGAGTTATTTGAAAAGAGAATTTTCCTTTTAACTGGCTGGATAGCAGACGAGTTGGAGGTGAATATTTACGCAAACTTTCATCTAATATTTGATGTTGAAGCGGTTTTTCGCCAACTGGATGATGGCCGCAACTGCCGGCTCCGCATCCTCCCCTATCGCCTCAACAATGACCCTCGCTCCCCTCTCTGCAGCAAGCATCAAAATCCCCAATATCGACTTCGCATTCACAACATAGTTTCTATAACTCAAATTCACTTGAGCATTGAAATTGGCTGCGCATTTGACAAGTTCAGTCGAAGGGCGTGTGTGCAATCCTTTGTCGTTTAGGACAACGAAAACTGCTTTGGCTTTGTTTTTCATCTGCATCCAAATCATCGAGTGGGGCAGATGTACGTGGTACTCCAAAAATCTTTTTCATGCAAGTCAAAAAAATAGCCGCAGAGGCTAAAATTATCTCTGCGGCAACTTTTTAAAGGCACTTCTTAAGTTCAACGAGAAGGCTCTCGAAATAGTCCATCGCAGCATTCACCGCATCGGACTTTTTCATGTCAACGCCCGCTCCTTTCAGAAGATCTATTGGGTATTTGCTTCCGCCGGAAGATAAAAACTCCAAATAACGCTCTTTTGTTTTTTCATCGACCATTGCCTTTTGGAAGAGGGCTAGAGCCGCGCTGAGTCCAGTCGCATATTGATAAACATAGAAGTTGTAATAGAAGTGAGGAATACGCGCCCACTCAATCTCAAGCTCCGGATCGATCGTCAAATCGGGACCGTAATATTCTTTGTTGAGCTGAACGTAATACTTCTTCAGCATTGAAGGGGTTAATGGAACGCCTTCCTCTGCCCATTTATGCAATTGGAGCTCAAATTCAGCAAACATGGTCTGTCTAAAGATCGTCCCTCGGATCCCTTCAATCTGGTAGTTGACCAAAAACGCCTGGTCCTTGGCTGTTTTAGCCTTGGTTTTCAGATGCTTCAGGAGGAGCTGCTCATTGAATGTGGAGGCCACTTCAGCCACAAAGATCGGATATTGAGAATATATATAAGGCTGATTGGTCCGGCTAAGGAGGCTGTGCATGCTATGGCCTGCTTCATGCGCCAAAGTGAGCACATCGTTGAGCGTGCCGTGAAAGTTCATGAGAATATAGGGCATGCTGTCATAGCAGCCAGATGAATAGGCGCCGGAACGTTTGCGGATATTCTCATAGATGTCGACCCAGCGGTCTTCCAAAAGCCCTTTTTTTAGAGCGTTCTGATATTTGGCGCCAAGGGGGGCCACGGAAGCCACTACGGCTTGTCTTGCCTCCTCATAATCCATATTGGACTCAGCCTCTTCGACAAGGGGCACATATAGGTCGTAAACATGAATATCGGGAAGCTTTAAGAGCTGCTTTCTGAGAGTGACATATTTGTGCATGAGAGGAAGGCGGGCCCGAACGGACGCGATCAGATTCTCATATACAGATTTGTCGATCTGGTTTGGAAAGAGGGCCGCTTCTAGACAGCCGTTAAATTTCCTCGCACGGGAAACAAACAAATGGCTCTGAACCTGCCCTTGAATGAGCTCGCAAATGGTGTTTGCATGCGCTTCGAATCCTCGATGGAGATTTTCAAACGCCGACTTGCGCAGCTGACGGTCTGGGCTGCGGAGATAAGATAAATAGGTCCCGTTCGAAAGGGCAAACTCCTCCCCTTTCGAATCGACTGCCGGCTTAAAAGTCATATCGGCATTATTCAAGGCCCCAAAGGCACGGTAGGCCGTATCGAGAGCTTTCCCGCTGAGCGCCATCAATTCCTCTTGCTGAGGAGAGAGTGTGTGGGGACGCATTCTCCCAATTTTCTCAAGATGGAACCGGTAGGGAGTGAGGGCTGAATCGGAAATCAGTTTCTTGAATTGTTCCTCGTTGAGAGTGAGGAATTCAGGCTCGATCCAAGAAGTCTCTAAACTAAATTCGTGGATGAGCGTAGAAATCATCCCAAAATCGCTTTTAAAAACATCGTTGCCGAGGTCCTCATCAAGGCGAAGGTGTGCATAGGTGTGGAGCTTGTCCAGTTTTCTCTGCAGCTCTAGATACGAATCGAAAAGATTGGCCACAGCTTTGGGATCATGCAGACGCCCTTTGTATTTAGAAAGCTCCGGCCACTTAGGCCCCTTCCCGTCCCCTTGCGTCGACTGTAAATCTTTTTTCCAACTCTCGGGATTTAAATAGAGCGCTTCCACATTCCAGCGGGCCTCTGCAGGCACCTCATTACGAGCTAATGGCATATTTTCCTCATCTTTTATGTTATTGGATTTTAGAGAGTTCTCACAATCTCCGGGTGTTGGAGCCGACAGGATTAGCAATCCTGACAATATTGTGCTAAATTGTGTTGCAAAAAATCGCATAGTCCGTTATATTCCTCATTAGAATCAAGAATCCGTTTACTTTACAGGAGAAACAACTTATGGCCCAACAAGCAGTTAAAAAAATTACTTTGAAACCACTTGGCAACCGCGTTCTGGCCCAAAGATTGGAAGCGCAAGAAACGATGAAAGGGGGGATCATCCTTCCTGACTCCGCAAAGAAAAAACAAGAAACTGCGAAAGTTGTCGCTGTCGGTCCAGGAAAGAGACTCGATGATGGCAAAGTGCTCCCAGTTGCTGTGAAAGTGGGCGACGTCATTCTTATGGACAAATACTCTGGCCAGGAAGTGACGCTTAACGACGAAGAATACGTGATTGTAAAAGCTGACGACATCATCGCAATCATCGAAGATTAATCTAAGGAGAACTATGGCACCAAAAAATATTAAGTTCAAGGAAGACGCCCGTCAAAAGATTTTGAAAGGCGTTAAAACACTGGCAGCAGCCGTGAAAGTAACCCTCGGTCCAAAGGGCCGCAACGTGGTCATCGATTCAAAATTCGGCGCGCCAAAGATCACCAAAGACGGTGTGACAGTTGCGAAAGAAGTTGAGCTCGAAGACAAACACGAAAACATGGGCGCTCAAATGGTGAAAGAAGTCGCAAGCAAAACAGCCGATATGGCTGGCGACGGCACCACAACAGCGACAGTCCTAGCAGAAGCCATCTACCAAGAAGGCCTTCGCAACGTGACTGCAGGCGCAAACCCAATGGAAGTGAAGAAAGGGATTGAGCTCGCAGTAAATGCAGTTGTTGAAGAGTTGAAAAAAATCAGTAAGCCGATCAAAGACGCTAAAGAAATCGAGCAAGTTGCGACGATCTCTGCAAACGGCGATTCTGAAATCGGTTCTATCATTGCAAAAGCGATGGAAAGAGTCGGTAAAGATGGAACCATCACAGTCGAAGAAGCCAAAGGATTCGAAACAACTTTGGAAGTCGTCGAAGGGATGAGTTTTGACCGCGGATACGTCTCTGCCTACTTCGTCACAAACGCTGAAACACTCGTTTGCGAATATGAGAGCGCTTACGTCCTTATCTATGACAAGAAGATTTCTTCGATGAAGGAATTCCTCCCAGTCCTCCAAGCTGCTGCTGAGTCGGGCAAACCGCTCGTCATCATCGCAGAAGACGTCGACGGGGAAGCTCTTGCAACACTCGTTGTGAACCGCCTCCGCGCCGGCCTGAAAGTCGTCGCTGTTAAAGCCCCTGGCTTTGGCGATCGCCGTAAAGCGATGCTCGAAGATATCGCGATTCTCACTGGCGGCCAGTTCATCAGTGAAGAACTCGGCATCCAACTCGAGAAAGTCACACTCGACATGCTCGGCAAAGTGAAGAAAGTCCTCGTTAAGAAAGAAGACACAACGCTCATTGACGGCGCAGGAGACAAGAAGGCGATTGCAGAACGAATCGCTCTTCTCAAGCGTCAAATTCAAGAAGCTACTTCTGATTACGATAAAGAAAAACTTCAAGAGCGTCTCGCGAAGCTCTCTGGCGGCGTAGCAGTAATCCGCGTTGGAGCTGCAACTGAGCTCGAGATGAAAGAGAAAAAAGACCGCGTAGACGACGCGAAAGAAGCGACAAAAGCGGCTGTTGAAGAGGGAATCGTCCCTGGCGGCGGCGCAGCGCTCCTACGCTGTCTCCCAGTTCTTGAAAAAATGCTTGCAAAACTCTCTGGCGACACCAAAATTGGCGCAGAGATCATTGCCCGCTCCCTCTCCTATCCAATACGCCAGATTGCAGAAAATGCTGGCAAAGAGGGATCAATTGTTGTTCAGAAAGTCGCTTCAATGGGTCCTCAGGAAGGATATGATGCCCGTGAAGACGTCTATGTGAACATGATTGAGAAAGGGATCGTAGACCCGACCAAAGTGGTCCGCTGCGCCCTTCAGTATGCGGCTTCCATCGCGGGACTTCTCCTCACAACTGAGGCGATCATCACCGATGAAGAGCAAGATAAAGCTGCAGCACCTGCTGGCGGCCACCAAGACATGGATTATTAATTGGTAGTGCCCTCGGGGTTCTCCTCGAGGGCTTCTTTTTAATCGCGGAATGCTGATTGCTGATCGCGGATCTCTTCGGGCTTCGCCCCGCCCCCAAACAGTTTCAACGGATTTTGGAGAACCTTCTGAATCTGCTGCGTCGGATTTAAGAATTTCTCAATAAACATTTTCAAGCCAGCTCCCTGGAATATGCGGCTGATAAGCTCTTTCGTCGGAAAACCATACCGGCTATCGATCTCATCAAACTCCATCTGATCAAAATGCTTCGTCCCAGCAACACCAAGCTTGTTAGCACCGGGACCACTCGTATTCACTGTCATATTTCTCAAAATGAGCTTATGGATAACAACCTCATTATTCCCTTTTCTCGGTGGCATTTGCGCACCGATGGCCGTCCAATTATTATTGGAGGGAGACCCATTTAGAATTTCGATATTCAATGTAACGTTGTCGAGTGTAATTAGATCGATTTCAGAAGGTTGGTTAGACAACGCAGACCAGCGGTAGTTGATTTTAGTTTGCTCGACCTTAAATGCGTTACGAGATTGAAAACCATATGGATTTGCGATTCTGAAATCAAGGATCGTCGTTACAGATGGCCACATGCTGATTCTTCGAACAGTGACATCTACCCCGATTTTCTTGGTGAGATACGATGACATGATCGGCGCTTTGATCAGCCAAAGAAATACAAATGCTGCGATAATAATCAGCACAATCAGCTTCCATCCATGTCTAAACATAATTCCCCCAAAAACTTCTGTTTACGAACAAGCCATTTTTATGTCTATACAGAAGTTGATTGATCTTATACACGCACACTTCTATGATGTAGTCAAAAAGACGTATTTAAGGATTTCGAATGAAAAATAAATGGCCGTTATTACCCATCGTACTAACCACATTCTCTATGCAAGCTTTCGGAGAGGAACAAAATGACGCCCAAGCTGTCCAAGAGCCAGAGGTTATTTTATCAATTGTAACTCAAACTGAAGAAACCGTCCCGTCTCTTAATTGCGACCAAGCGATTGAAAATGAACTGGTAATCGATACCGTCATATTGCAGACAGAAGAGACTGAACAAAAAGTTCCAGAACAAGAAGTCAAACCAATTAGCATGCAGGCGCCCGACGAGGAGCCAAACACACCCGCTCCAGAAATGATGGCAACCTCTACGTGCTGCTGGTTTGATGATGTACAGCCCTTGCTGGAATTTAAATTCGGCTACTTTATTTTCGCTGACTCCAAGATGCGCGACATCTACGATCGGGGCGGCTTAGACCTACAACTCAGCGCCTCGTATCCTGTATGGAGATGGCTCGACATCTACGGCAGCGTTGAGTATTTTAGATTGCACGGCAAATCGCTCGGCGGCAACCAAGAAACAAGCATTTGGGAAATCCCCCTTAGTTTGGGACTAAAGCCTATTATTACGATCACGAACACAGTCCAATACTACATTGCGATAGGGCCTCGCTACTTTTTCGTCCATCAGCATAACAAATCGGAGTTCGTTGACAAAAACTTGAGTCAAAATGGCATTGGCGGATTTGTGAATACAGGCTTTAACTTTTTCCCGCTTAAGCATCTGTGCATCGATGTTTACGGCGAATACTCATACGGCCGGCTCCACTTTCATCCCGACCATGAACTTGTGTTCGGAAGAACAATTCAAGTTGGCGGCTTTGCCTTTGGCGGCGGTCTAGGATATTCTTTCTAAGAGACTTCACCTTTTGGGGGTCGGAATCGGCCCCTGCACTTTCCCAATCAGCTTATTTAAAAACGGAATCAGCATAAAGCCCACGATCGCTAATACAAGCGATATTCCCCCATAGATCATGAAGGCGTGCGCATAGATATCGATCGAGGCGACGCCCGTGATATCTTTTGGAACGTCAGAAAGCGTAGCTAACCCTCCGCCTATTGCATAGGCTGCAGATTGTGTTAAGAACCATACCCCCATCATCATCCCCACCAGGTGGTGAGGAGAAAGTCGGGTCACCATTGCAAGTCCAATGGGCGAAATGAGCAATTCCCCGACCGTCTGGAGAAAGTAGCTGAGGATCAGCCACCAGGGCGATGCCTCCCCGTTCGAATTAAAATACATGACCCCCGCCCCAAGAACCAAAAATCCAATCGCCATGAAGAAAATGCCAAGACTGAATTTAAATGGGGTCGATGGATTCATCCCCTTGGCATCCAAACGGACCCAAAGCCGGCTCATAATAGGGCTCAGGATGATGATGAAAAAACCATTGAAAAACTGGGTGAACTCTGCATCGATCGTAAATCCAAGAAGCTCCTTCGACATATTCCTATCCGCAAAGAGCATAAGGGATGTAAAAGTCTGATTATAAATCGCCCAAAACCCGACAGAAATCACGATAAGGATCAGGCACGCGATCATCTTCCGCCTTTGCTCGGGGATCTCTTTAAAGAGGTAAAATAAGACAGCAGCAATGATCCCAATTGATGCAAGTACAAGGATGAGATTGGTCTCTTTCGGATGGAAAAGAAGTATGTGGAGAACGCCAATAGAAACTAAAATACCCACGAACAGAATGAAGTAAAAACCGACCTTGAATGCAGTGGATCTGTGCAGCGGACTTATAGCTGGAACAGCCCCAGCTTCGCCTAACCTGCTCTTTCCTACTAAAAAGGTAATGATCGAGACGACCATGCCAACCGATGCGACCAAAAATCCCGACCCATATGTGTAGGCAGCAACTAACGCTCCGGCAAATATCGGCGGGAGGATAGAACCGATGTTAATCCCCATATAAAAGAGGGTAAAACCCCCATCCCTCCTTGGATCGTCCGCAGTGTAGAGTTCCCCCACCATGCTCGAGACACTTGGCTTGAAAAACCCATTTCCAATAATCACTATACTGAGGCCAAGGAAGAGCGCCTTCTCATTCGGAATCGACATCACTGCGTAACCAATTATAAAGAGAATGGCCCCTAAAATAACTGATTGACGAAACCCGATAAACTTATCTGAAATAAACCCGCCAAGCACTGGCGTGAGATAGAGCATCGAACTAAACGCGCCGTAAAGAAGGTAGGCCGAGGAATCGGTGTAGGAGAGCCCCTTGCTCATGTAGAGGACAAGGATCGTCTGAACCATGTAGAAGCCAAAACGCTCCCACAGCTCGGTAAAAAACAGTAAATAAAGCCCTCTTGGCTGGCCTTGCCGAACATGATTCATGCAAAAAACTCCATACATCCCGAAACCTACAAGAAAAAAATTCACTCGTCAATTGATCTCTTAAAAACAGTTGACCATCAACCGCTTGCAAAAGATTTCATTTTAAGTCCAGACCACCTATAATGAGGGCAATGAAAAGAAGTACTACTAAATTTTATAATTGGGCGATTCAAAAAGCCTCTTCGACTAAAGCCCCGCTTTGGCTCGGAGTTCTCTTCTCCCTCGAGCTCGTTCTCTTAATTCCCCTTGATGCAATTATGATGTTCTTCTGTCTGCAGAAGAGGAACAATATTTTACTCTACATCATGATAGCCACCATCGCCTCAACGATCAGCGGCCTTATTGGATACCTATTCGGCTATTTCCTCTGGGACTTAATTGGAAACTGGGTAGTGCCCCACATCATTTCTACAGGCACTTTTGAGCGTCTATCCGGCCACATGGTGCAATATGAAAATTGGGCCATATTTTTTGGAGCCCTCATTCCCTTTCCCCTCAAAGCGCTTAGCCTTGTCGGCGGCGTATTCAAACTCGGCATTGGCCCCTTCATCACTTTCCTAGCCGCAGCGAGACTGATTCGCTTTGCTCTGATTGGCGGATTGATGGCCGTCTGGGGCGAAAAAGTCAAAATTTTCGTCGACCGCCATTTCCACCGAATCTTCATGGTGATCGGCGCTAAAATCGCCGTCGCAATCCTCTTCTTCTGGGTCCTCGCCCGTTAAAAAATATTTGGATTAAATTTAATAACTCATTAAGATCCTCCGCCTTTCAAGAGGATGTATTTATGAGCGCAGCTGTTTCAAGTTCCCCAACCGAATCGTTAAATTATGAAAATCTCACTCTCTGCATCGATGGCGGAGGGTCGAAAACCGTTCTGCAAATCATCGATAGAGAAGGGCGGATTCTTTCACTTTTCAAAGATAGCATCGAATCAGAAGAGATCAGGGCTGGAGCATCCAATATCAACAGCATAGGCGCTGCCGGGGTCAAAAGCACCCTCGCAGCTCTCTTTAAAGATGTGCACGTCGGATCTGAAGAGATTGAACTATGCAAACTGGTTGGGAAATGCCAAGTCGTTGCAGGAATGGCGGGAGTGGGACTTCCTCAGAATAGGGAAACTGTCGCAGCTCTCTTTGAGGAATGGGGCGTTAGAAGAGAAAATTTGCGCCTCATGACAGATGCGGATCTCGGACTTGAACTCGTGAACGGCCATGGAGCTATCCTCATCGCAGGAACAGGATCGATCTGTTTAGGAACCAAAGACGGCCTTACCCTTAGAGTTGGCGGACTAGGTCCGGTTCTTGGCGATGAAGGAAGCGGATACCAAGTAGGACTCCAAGCTGTAAAGGCAGTTCTTGCTGAAGAGTATGGCTGGGGAGAAAAAACCACCTTAACAGCGGCATTGCGAGAGTATTTCGGCGTTCCTGAATTAAAAATTCTGATCCGGGAGGTCAATTTACGCGAAATGCCCGCAGCCAGAATCGCAGGGCTCGCCCCAATCGTTTTCGCCCATGCGAAAGAAAAGGACCGATCCGCTTTAGCTATCGTTCAAAAGACATCTGAAGAGATTAAACAACTCCTCGCAACCATGTTAAAAGTTTCGGGACTTGCCAATTGTCAAATCCATTTATGGGGAGGCCTTTTCAAAAGCCAGTATGCAGATGCCTTTATCGAAAAAATGGAAGAGGAATTAAGTCTCCGCGCTAGAAACATCGAAATTATCAACCAGTCGCGACAGAACCCCGCCTTGCTTTTCGCGCGCCTCTTGCTAAGAGAAAAAGCGCATCAAGCCAGCCTGCCTCCAGGAGTATTGCCATACGACGCGTTCGTGAAGAATTTTCATCTCGGAGACCTGTCCACAGAGCAGTCCCATCCAACAACAGCAAAACTAAGCCAAGTCATGCACGCAAATACTGCGCAAGGGCTAAGGATGCTCCTCCATGTTGACAGAGAGGTCATAAATGGGTTTGAACAATTCATTCCACAAATTGATGAAATGGCCCCCAACCTAAGCAAAAGAATTGCCGAAGGAGGACGTGTATTTTTGGTTGGATCTGGCTCAAGCGGACGGATTGGTGTCGATCTGGCCGCAAAATGCAGTTTGGCCTTTCCTGAAAGAAGAGGACAGGTCGAAGGGGTCATTGCTGGAGGCGATTCAGCCTTCATTCGCGCGAGAGAAGGGTTTGAAGATTCTGAAGCCGATGGGATGGACGCTTTAAGAGACAAGAATCTGGGCGTGAAAGACACTGTGATTTTGATCTCAGCAAGCGGATCGGCTTCATTTAACGTCGGATGCGGCAAATTTGCCTCAGCAAAAGGGGCTCAAACGCTCTATTTCTTCAACAGCTCTCAAGTTCCCGCACGCACTCAAGCCCTATTCGAGCTTCCCCAAAACCCAGTAACCCCGCTTTTAGTAGACATAGGGGCTCCAGCAATTCCCGGTTCAACTCGGCTCCAGCCTGCCACCCTTGCGATTGCATGTCTGGGCTCCCTTTTAGGAGGAGCCCTTCAGCAAGGAGATACAAAAGCTTATGTGCAAGATTTGCTAGCAAAGATGAAAATGGGCTTAGTTCTAATTGAAGAACAGATCGAGGCGATTTCAGAATTTGTAGAAAGGGAAAGAAGGGTACTTACAGCTCCCGAATCTAATTTCCGCCGGCTAAAGGATGAGACCCGCCAAGGATACGTCACATTCGTCGCAGCAGGAAACGCCTTTAGAGAAGTTTTGGTAGATGTCACCGAGACGCCTCCGACATTTTCCACAAACCCCATTCGAAGAGAGAATGAATTACAAAAGCGGAGACCCGAATTCCAAGCCTATGCTCTCGGAGATCATGGATGGGATGCTCTTTTGCAAAGAGCCCCAAGCGTAGATACCAAACAGTTTCTCCTAACAACCAGAGAGGATGGAGATAACGGATTTAAGCTTCGCCCCTTAAGCCAAGGGAATTTCTTAATTGGGGTGGCCAAGTTATCAGATGCAGAGGAACTTCCACCAGATCTACTCCCCCTTCTAAGCGCGGCAAGTCCAAACCCCGGGCTAGTATTGACCTCTAGAGGCAAGTTAACAGATGCCCAGTCTATGCAGATTAGAGATCTTAAAGGCCCCGTTGTAGTTTTAGAACAAGTTCCTGGCGATTCGATGGGTTTAGTCGAGACAATAGTCCTCAAACAGCTCCTAAATTTAATATCGAATGGCACGATGGTTATGGCCAATAAGGTCTATGGCAATCAGATGATCGACGTCCGAGCCTCTAATAATAAGTTGATTGACCGGTGTATGCGCTTGATTAAGGGTATATGGAGAGGGGCTCCCTTAGATGACAGAGATCTCTATTATCTAATCACACAAGTACAGGCAATCAAGAAAGTAAATGAGGAACGGGGCATTTATTCCCCCTCAGTTGTTAAAATTGTACTTTATATGCTTCATTTTAATAAGACCGCGGAACAATTTCAGGAAGCTGTAGAATTTCTCTTAGAAAGAAACGAAAGAATAGACTGGATTTCACCACACAAGGTACAATAGCCCGCTTTCAAAGGAGAACTCATGAAAAAACTAACCCTCATCGCCGCCTTTTTGGCCCTCATTGCTGTAGGTACCTTTGCAGTGTCGTTTAAACCTCTTCTCGCATGCGAAAAATGCAAGGATAAATAATGGCCGCCATCCATAACCACCATCATCATGCATGCTGCCATGAACATGTACACCAGCCATCGATTAGCGAGCAGCTTTTTAAGATCCTCGAGAAAGTAAGCGCAGTCGCCCTCGGAGCCTTCGCAGCCTATGCGAGTATAGAGTTATTCCTCCCCTTCCTTGCGTTGGGTGTCGCAGTGGGGCTCTATCAATATTTCTCTTCAACCCGCGATCACGCTGACGGTTCAGGCGGCTCCGGATGTTCACAAGGATTTTTGGAGCAGCTAACCGGGGTAAAACTGCCCCCCTTGCTATCTCTCGGCGCAAACCTAGCTATCACCTGGTGCCACATAGACCATCACACCTCGATCTTTGTTCCAGTCATAGCCCTCTCCTTAGGCGCTTGGGCAGGACAAGCGTTGGGCGATTTGAGCTCCAGAATCTGCCCAGTCAGAAGACCGGAGACAGCTTAGGACTGTCAAAAAATAAACTGACGCTCTAAATTAAAAGGATGAGCGCTAAGACGTTATTCATTTTCCGCCGCGACTTGCGATTACAGGACAATATAGGGCTGATCGCAGCCCTTAAAGAATCAGACACCGTTATCCCCGCCTTCATCTTCACTCCGGAACAGATTGAGAATAACCCCTACCGGAGCGATGCATGCCTCCAATTCATGATCGAATCGCTCGAAGACCTCTCGGAATCGCTGAAAGCCCAAGGCGGCAAGCTCTATCTATTCTTCGACTCTCCTCAGAACATGGTTGAGAAATGCATCAAAAAGCTCCAAATCGATCAAGTCGTCGTCAATCGGGACTATACTCCTTACAGCATCAAGCGGGATGCGTTAATCGAAGCCGTATGCAAGAAACACAAAATCTCTTTTAAAATCTATGATGACGCGCTCCTCCATCCTCCTGAAGACACTCTAAAAGCCGACGGGAAACCCTACTCGATTTTCACCCCCTATTTCCGCAACGCCTCGAAAATGGAAGTGCCTCTCCCCCAGAAAAACCGGCACGATAATTACTACAAAAAACCGATCGATTTCTCTGAAAGCACCGACCTATATAAAAAAATCCTCCCAAAGCGAAATCCAAATCCATTTCTTGCTGGAGGCCGAACTGCCGCTCTCAGAGTTCTAAGTAAAATTGGAGAACGAGCAGCTTACTCAAAGACCCGCGATTTCCCCGCTATAGATGGAACCACTCACCTCTCTGCCTACTTGAAATTCACCGATATTTCCCCTCGGGAAGCCTACCACCGGATCGCTACAGCGCTTGGCGAGCACCACGACCTCGTCCGCGCCCTTTATTGGCGCGACTTTTTCTCCCACGTCGCCTTTTTCTTTCCCCATATTTTCACTGGGGCCTTCCACAAAAAGTATGACAAATTGAAGTGGAGCTATGACAAAAAAGCCTTTCAAGAGTGGTGCGAAGGGAGAACCGGCTTCCCGATTGTCGATGCAGGGATGAGAGAACTGAATGAAACGGGCTTTATGCACAATCGGGTCAGGATGATCGTGGCCTCCTTTCTAACGAAAGATCTCCATATCGACTGGCGTCTTGGGGAAAAGTACTTTGCACAAAAACTGATCGATTACGACCCTGCAGTCAACAATGGCAACTGGCAATGGGCCGCAAGTACCGGATGCGACGCCCAGCCCTACTTCCGGATCTTCAATCCATGGTCGCAGCAAAAAAAATTCGATCCCGAATGCGAATACATCAAACGGTGGATGCCGGAGCTTGCCGATTTCCCCGCGGAAATGATCCATGAGGGGCTTGTCACTCAGCCCATGATCGACCACTCTGAGGAGTCAAAGATTGCGCTCAAAAATTATAAATCGGTTTTTTTGCGGAAATAGACCTTTTCCCCATCCGACTTGTATCCAAGCCCGGTGTAGAATGCATGAGCCCCGCTTTGTATCCGATGCGAAGCGCTCGTTAGCTCAATCACCTCGCACCCGTTAGCAATAGCCATCTTTTCAGCCTCTTTGAGAAGCCTCTTACCAACCCCTTTGCCTCGATGCGCATGGTCCACAACCAAACTCACGATCCGCATATGCCGTTCTTCCGAATGGAATTGAGGTAAAACGTGATAGGCCAAAAAGCCGATTATCTCCCCATTCACCTCAGCTACCAAAACAGAATCGCCATAAAGTTCTAAATTCCGCTTCAGCGCGGTTTGATTGGTTTTATATCCGAGTTGATCAATCAGCTCGATCAGCCTCTCAATACTTCCGCCCGCACCTGTATGGATAGCAAGCTTTTCCATCTCCGCTCCATTCAAAATCTGTAAGTTTGCTGATCCGCAAATAAGGTTTGTTTTCTCTTGAACTTGTGTGAATGAACTCTCCCTCTGACAAATACACCCCCACATGCATAATCTCCCGTTCAGACTTGCCCCAAAAAATGAGATCTCCAAGGGTCAATTGATTAAGAGGAAGAGGCTTCCCTTGTAAAATCTGCTGCCGCGCATCCCGCGGCAAGTTCTTGCCAAGTTTGCCGTAGAGCATCTGGACAAAACCAGAACAGTCGTACCCAAAACTCGACCTCCCTCCCCAAGTGTAAGGAAGTCCGAGAAATTTTTTGGCAAATGAGACCAGTTCGAAAGGCTCTGGCTCAACATCCCCCTTCTGGATAAACGCTTGACGCCCGTCGGGCAGCAAGATTTTCAGCCAGCGTGGATCGGAAGAGTCAAGTAAATGCAGTTTAGATCCGTGAGGGACAGAGAGAATGGGGCCAAATTCCGTGTCCATCGCTCCATAAATATGGGCGCGCAAACGGGTCACTTCGAGGTCTTTTGAGTAAGGATTTTCACTTGTGACAAAACTATCTGCGGGAACCCAGCCTGAATAACCATCGGGAGTCATGATATTGACCCAACCATCTAACCGATTCGATACATGCACCTCTTCCCCGAAAAGGGCTTGAGAAACGACTTTTGATTGCTGAGAGGGTCTCTCCCTCATTTCAACGAATGGAAGGTGAATACACATAACCCCATTCTAGAGAATGGGGCTATTTATTAGAATATTTCTAGGTAGAAGAACCGGCGAATGAACCGCCGCCGCCGAACGAGCTATCTGTAGTCGCATTCGGGTTGGTGACTGGGTTCTGCTGTTGAGCTGCCAGTAACGCATTTATTTGCTCTTGCTCTTCGAGAAGAGTCTCTTGAAAATTTGCAGCAGCTAATGCATCCGCACCTGCTCCGCCGCCTACTGATCCTACGCCTGCCATAATATTACCCCTAATTATATACGTTCATAATTCAACCTATACACACATATTATCACACAATATAATTAACTATTATAAAGAAGCAAAACAAACATCTGTCCCAAAATGGCCTTGCATATTCAAGGGATAATTCGGTATCCTTACCGGAACCTATCCCAATAAAAAGTTTCAGTCTCTTTTCTGGTTCTTTTGAGCCGATTTTCGGTTAAAATGCCAGGGGAAATATACTGGTGTCTATATTACCCCTGGAATTTTAATCGAAAATCGGCCAAAATAATCCAGAAAAGAGACGAAAATTTTCATTTGGATAGGTTCTTGGGATATATGGAAGAAACACTCGAAGAAGCCGTTGAAAAGCGGCGCACATTTGCAATCATTAGCCACCCTGACGCCGGCAAGACAACCCTGACGGAAAAGCTTCTCCTCTACTCTGGAGCGATCCAAACAGCCGGTATGGTTAAAGGGCGTAAAGGGCGCAAAGCCGCCACATCCGACTGGATGGCGATGGAGCAGGAGCGGGGCATTTCGATCACCTCGTCTGTGATGCAGTTTACTTACAAAAATGTGATCATCAACGTCCTCGACACCCCGGGCCACGAAGACTTCTCCGAAGACACCTACCGCACACTTCAAAAAGCTTTCTTGTTTGCTTTTCGACCCCTTTTGAGGCGTCGATCACCATGATTGCGCAGTCGGCGGCGGTGAGGGTGCGGTAGGTGTCTTCGGAGAAGTCTT
>JANPFC010000112.1:0-30180 GCA_031423235.1 Chlamydiota bacterium
TTACCGTTCGATTCCATGTCGAGCTGCTGTAAATGGGCAGGGAATCGGAGGAGCGCCTGTGAATAAGGGATGATCGCAACCGTTGGATGCATGAGGAAGTTTCGATTCCAAATACCAAGCAATGCGGAGAGGAGCGGCAGATTTTCTTCTGGCTTTGCAGTCAAGGCGTGCTGATCCATATCGTGAGCGCCGCGCAAAATCTCCTTGAAGCCTTGAAAGCCAAGGGCAAACCCGAGCATCACACCGCCAACCATCGAAGTGGCCGAATAGCGCCCCCCCACAAAATCCCACATGTAAAACGAGGCGAGGTAGCGCGCTGGATTGTCCATCGGGCTCTTCTCCCCTGTCACAGCGACGAAGTGCTCTTTCGGATCGAGCCCCATTTTCAACATCCGTGCACGTACAAATTCCTCATTCGTGAGCGTCTCAAGGGTAGATCCCGATTTGGAAACGACGACGACGAGCGTCTTTTTTAAATCGAGTCCAGAGAGGACGCCGTTCGCGTCATCGGGGTCGACATTCGAGATGAAATGGACCCGGTGGTTGGGTCTATGGAAGGGCTGAAGAGCGACAGCGAGGGCTCTAGGGCCAAGGTCTGATCCCCCGATCCCAATTTGGATCAGATCGGTGAATTTTCCCTCAGTCTTAGCTAAGAATTTTTCGAGTTTGACAAGTTCTTTGGCCGCCATTTCTGCAGCGTCCTCAGCGGGTTTGGCAAATTGCCGGTGTTCGAACTGATCCCGCATCGCGGTGTGGAGGACAGCCCTGTTTTCGCTCTCAAACCCCTCGATCCGGTTGATCACCTCTCCCCTCTGCATCGCCCCCATTTTCTCTAAGGCACCAGCCTCTTTAGCCAGACTGAAGAGCGCTTTAAGGACATGGGCGTCTACCCTTTCAGTCCCATATAATAGGTGGAAACCCACCCCCTGAATGGCCATTTTCTCAATCCGCTCGGGGGTTAAAATAGAAGCCATCTCTATGGGATGTCTGGCTAATGAGGTAAGGGTTTGGAACGAAGGAAGCTTGGTAAACATAGGGCACTCTCCAGACTTTATACACATCGTGACTGAAAAATCGGTTTTGGGCGACGCCTTACCCCTTCCGACGAAGCGTCGTTGGGGACCCCAAGGCGGCGTCGGCTTTTCCCCATATTTTCCGTTTTCACTCGGGCCTTTGTCTCTGACAAAGGCCACTCGCTCCAAACGAAAAATCTGGGGAGCCTCCTTGCCCAACTCCCGATTTTTCAATCCCTCTGTGTATTAGCATCGCAAAAAACATTTCGGATGACAAGTATTAATCGAATTTGCTAGACTTAATCCTTTCATTTTTCGGGGCATAGCGCAGTTTGGCTAGCGCGACTGGTTTGGGACCAGTAGGTCGGGGGTTCAAATCCCTCTGCCCCGATAACCCTCCCTCCAGCAGCCTCAAACCCCATCAACTTACGTCTTCCTCTCTGAGTCAAAGCATCTGCTAATACGTAAATTTCATCGAGCCCATCCCACTGTTCTGTCAGCAGGTTTTCATAGACTGGTTTGAACGAAGGTAAACGGCTCATTAGGGCGTCCAACTGGGCTAGCTCTTTTACGCCGCATTCTGAATCGGGAGGAAAACAGACCCCGATGTGCGATTGATAATGAAGTCCGCACTCCACGTGAAAATGTTCAAAACGTTCTGGCGATAAGAGGTGAAGCGTTTGAGCCAGAGTGCCCGTATTTTCTGTATTCAGTAGCAGGCTTAACGGAAGTTCATCGGGTAAACGGTGGGCGAGCATTTGGAAATAGGCAACAAAAGCCTCCGCACAAAAAAGGCGCTTTAAGTGGGCTTCATCCCCTTTTGGACGGTCCTCTTTCCAAATCTGGTAATTGCTCTCTTGCGACTCGGTCCAGCGGAAAAAAGTGCTGAAATCGGCATTTCCCCGGAAAAGGATCCCTTTCGATTCGGGGAAACGGGGCCAAACTTCTTTTGTGAAGTGGGTCAAAGCGGCGGCAAGAGCATTGAAGTGGAGCTCGTCTTCGAGGGGGAAAAAGGGCTCGTGAAGACCGAGATCAAATTCAAAAATGGAGGGGTTCCCCTCGATCTTCCAATTCAGATCGTCATGGGGTTTTGCGGGAAGTCTCATTATATTCTCTCGTAGGAAATGTAGTGGATGTTTCGGCCCCGTCTAGTCCAAAGGTCGTTGAAAAAGGAGCGGCCATATTCAGGCCATTCATTGACATTGAACAGAAATTTCCAGTTGGGGCATTTGCCGAATTCTAGAACCATTTCTTTGGCATAGCCGGGATCATCGGTGACGCAAGTCGCCTTCCCCCCAATTTCGACAGTATTAGCCAATTCTTGGAGAAATTCGGCTCGGACGATCCGGTGCTTTGCATGGCGGAGTTTAGGCCATGGGTCGGGGAAATTAATAAATATCTCAGAGGCTTTTGGGGCGTAGAAGCGGTTGAAAATAGCCCCCTCGGAACAGGCTACGACTAGATTCGGGAGATTTTCCCGATGGCTCTTTAGCCAAACAATCCTGGATCTTACAAATTTTTTCTCGACAGCGAGCCAGTTTAGGTGGGGATATTGCTTAGCCCGCGCACCAATCCACTGCCCGTTGCCACTGCAAAACTCGATGATGACAGGCTGATCTTTCTCGAAAAATGGGATGGTTTCCGCTGTATAAGGATAGTTCGCAGGCACATAGAAAAACCGATCCATCAAGATGGGACGCCGATCGGGCCAAGCGAATGGAATAATTAAATCTTTTGCCGTTTTCACCTCTGCCATTATAGGTAGATCCAACCAAAAAACCAAACCAAATTGAGGTTGTAAACTAATAAATTGAATGAAATCGAGCCCATGTGTAAAATACCCTCCCGAAGCCATCGCAGCACCAGATTGACAGTGAGTAGGATGCGACTTGATTATTGACAAATCGTCCAATATATCATACAATTAGAGATGAAAGAATACATCATTTACAACACTCCTGAGTACGATGAGTGGCTTGATGAGCAGTCAGCCAAATGCCAAGTATAGATTCGTGTGCGCGTATCGCATATTCAGGACGATGGGTATTTTGGCGATCATAAAGACTTAAAAGATGATGTGTGGGAATTGAAATGGAAAAATGGAAGGCGCGTCTATTATTCCTATATTCCAGAGAAGAAAATATTGCTGCTCCTGGGAGGGAATAAAAATGGGCAAGATAAAGATATTCGCCAAGCGAAAAAAATCCTCAATAAACACGCCTCGCTCGAAGAGTAAGCGTATAATGAAGCTAAAAAAAACTACTGGTATCAGAGAAAGCAATCCGAGAGAAGAGCTTCTTGATGAGGACCTCATTGGCAGAGCCGTTTGGGAATGCCTAAAAGAGGGCGACTCAGAAGGTGTTATCGAAGTTATTAGAGCTTATCTTGAAGCGGTAAACAAGACAGAAATCGCTAGAGAGAGCTCTATGGCTCGATCAACAATGTACCATACCCTTAAAGCCAAGAACCCAACCATTAAAACATTGGCAAAACTCGTTCACGCCTGTATCTGAAGCTTTACTTTTTTCCTTGGCTATCTCATATTCGAATTGTATCATTTATTTATCCAGGAGTTTCAATGTACATCCTTTTGAGCACCCCGCAGCTTCTCGATATCAAATCTGTTTTTACATCTGCCCCGGTGATCTACTCGCTTTTATCCATGATGTCAGTCGCCTCGATGGGGATTTGGCTCTATAGCCTCATCACTTTTAGATCTAAAGACACCATGCCTGAAAGCTTCCGCAAAGAACTCCGCGCCCTTCTAGAAAAAGAGCAGTTCGACCAGGCCCATAAACTCTGCTCAGCCAAAGACAACCTCCTCTCAGCTCTGATGAAGACGGGTTTGACCACCCGCGTTCTCGGACCCGATGTGATGATCGATGCGATGAAATCGGAAGGAAAACGGGCCTCCACCGCCCTCTGGCAGCGCCTCTCGCTCCTGAACGACATTGTGATCATCGCCCCCATGCTTGGGCTCCTTGGAACCGTGATTGGGATGTTCTACGCTTTCTACGATGTGAACCGCTCGATTGAGAGCATAAATGCCCTATTCGACGGGTTGGGGATCGCTGTCGGCACTACGGTTGTAGGGTTGATAGTAGCCATCCTCGCTATGATCTTCCACACCACCCTCAAATACCGCGTACTCCGCACTTTGAGCCTCGTTGAAAGCGAAGCCCTCACCCTAAGCGCCCTCATGAGGAGGTAATTTTGGAGCTGATTCCCCATGATGAGCTGAAACCGGCGTCGAACTTCAACTTCGCCCCCATGATCGACTTCCTCTTCCTCATGCTTGCCCTGTTTGCAACTTTGGCCGTCTCCCGCGCCGCACTATATGACACGGAAGTGGAACTGGTCGAACTCAAACCAGAAAAAGGGGCCGCTTCTCTTAGGGCAAAAGAAATCCAGCAGATCAACCTGAGCATTACGGCAGCTGGAGGATATAAGTGGCTTACTGAGTTTCAGGAATATTCAATGGAGACTGTGCAGGCGATCCAAGAGGAGCTTGCACGGCAGTATCAAATGGGCGCTCTTCCAGAAGACAAGACGAGAACTGAAGTTCTTTTACACATAGATAGAAAGGCTCCCTGGGATCCAATCGCAAAGGCAATTTTCGGAATTCGGGAGGTCGGTTTTAACGCCCGCCCGGTGTATGATGCTGAAAAGTAGTGTTAGGAAAGATTCAGACCTGTGACACCAATATCAGCGAAATCTTTCTTTGTTTCAATGGGAAGTGCGTTGAGAACCTGAATCAACTTCGCACCTTGCATACCTTGTGTTTCCAACTGTCCTATGATGGCTCCGAGAACACCTGCTTTAATAGTATCCCAGTTCCCGAGCTTTACTCCGCTAGTAGTGTATTTTTGTCCTACAACTGCCGCTTGAATAACCTCTGCGTCCTTTTTTACTTGATCAGGAACAACCCTCTGACGCATTCCAGTCGCAGGTTGAGGAGCTGCTGGATGAGTAAGTGAAGAAAATGAGAATGGCTTAGGAGCACTTAGAGCATTGAACAAACCTTTTTCTTGGGGTGAGTAATGTGAATAGCTTCGCCCCTTCATCCCTTTATACTGATCTCTTAAAGCGGAGGCTTCCTTCAATTCTTTGGTCAGCGCTTCTATTTTTTTCGATTGCGCTCTGATCGCAGGTACAAGCGCAGCCGTCTCGTCGGTCTCATCGTCATCTACAACTGTTGTTGAAGGGCCGCAAAAGCAACCACATGTAACATAGTTAAGCAATTTCCCCAATCCACAGCTCATATTACGATCCTTTTATTTGTAAATTTATAGTATTATATCATGAGTTTTTTATTATAAGAACTAAAATATACGCTTGATATTATATGAAATATTTTAGTATAAATAAGTTATGAAGGAATACTACCTAAATCAACTGAGAGACCGGACTGTCGGCATCGTCCACTTCCGAGAAGCCTCGGCAAGCCTCTCAAAATTAATAGCGTTAGAAGTATCGCTGGAAGCTCACGGCAGTCAAAAGATTATTTTAGTCCCTATCCTAAGGTCAGGCTTGAGCTTGCTGACAGCCTTCCAAGACAGCTTTATAGAGGCTCCTATCGGATTTATAGGGATTAAAAGGGACGAAAAGACAGCCCTCCCCCGCCTATACTATGAGAACCTCCCTCCAATCTCCCCAGAAGACCACGTGCTCGTCCTAGACCCCATGCTCGCAACCGGAGGGAGCGCGAATCTTGCCCTCGATCTCCTTAAAACCAAGGGGGCTAAAGCGATCACTCTTGTCACGATTCTTGCAGCTCCGGAAGGAATTCAATGGATCAAGGAGCGGCATCCAAAGGTTCATATCTACACAGTCGCCATAGACAAAGGGCTCGATCCGAAGAAGTACATAGTCCCCGGTCTTGGAGATTTTGGAGACCGATACTTTGGAACTATTTGATCAAAAGGGACTTTCAGCGTAAACTATCTATTTTTGCCCAGATGGTGAAATTGGTAGACATGCCAGATTTAGGTTCTGGTGCCGCAAGGCGTGTAGGTTCGAGTCCTATTCTGGGCAAAATTCTTCTCTTATGTTAAACTATCCCCCAAAAAACTACTTAAGTTGATCATGATCCTTGTAAACCAAAATCTTTCCTTTATACAGCATGCGCAAATAGATCGCTCTTGGCGCGGAAAGTTAAAGTGCGAGATTGGCGGCAGGATCACTTCTCTTGGAACATCGCTCGCCCTTTTAGCTGAAGCTGTAAGCCGCATTGCTTTATCACTGCTCGCAAGCATAAGCCACTTGGCTTCATTTGGACTTTGGGAAAGAGCGGCCTCCTGGACGGTTGAGCATAGAACTAAAGCTAAAGATGCTGCTCTCTTAAGTTTAAGCTGTTTAATGGGAGTTTTCTCCCCTTCATCATTATCCAATCTACTCAAAAATGGGCCGCTTAAAGGTGAAGTGCGGTAAAATCGACTCCAAATCGGCACTGAAAAGATTCAAGGCAAACTCGTAAAAGAGCTCAGATGCGCGCAAAACCAAATGCTAACCGAAGCAGATGGGGAAGCCTTCCTATATCAAGATGGGAACTTAGGCCATGGCGGGTCTGAACGAGTGGGCGGATACGAAGTTGGATTTTGCCATCACATTGGGCGAAGACCCACTATGGAAGATGAGCACTTAGCAACCTCTTTTGATCTCCATGTGAATAAGATCAGATATCCGGTTCGGCTATTCGGTATTTTTGACGGCCATGGCGGTCCTGAAGCTTCGAGATTCCTGAAAGAGCATCTTAAATCCAAGCTAGAAGAGACGCTCATCGAATTGAATCCGAGTGGCCTTACAGATGAAGGGATTTGGAACGCACTTAAACTCACCTTTGTCCGGCTGAATGAGGAGTTCCCTGGCCATTCTGGCAGCACAGCGACCGTTTCCATGATCCTAGATGGGAATCTATGGAATGCAAACGTGGGCGACTCGAGGACGATTCTCCAAAATGGCGAAGAAGTACTACAGATGAGCGAAGATGCAAATCCGACCGACCCAAGGTACAAAAAAGGGATCGAGAATCGGGGCGGCGGAGTTTGGTGGAATGGCGGGATGAGGGTCAACGGCGCTCTGGCAGTAGCCCGATCGCTTGGAGACCATAGCCTTAATGGAGCCATCAGCGCAAGACCCAAGATTACAATGATCCCATTAGACAACATACGCCAGGGAAGCCACATAATCATGGCCTGCGACGGGATATACGATGTGGCAAGCTCACGCCAGGTCGGCAGAGCTGTCAGAGAGAATAGAGCTGATACGCCGGAAGCCATGGCTAGAAAGATTGTCAACTCGGCTTTCCAAGCTGAATCTACGGATAACCTCTCTGCCATGGTTATCAGACTTTAAAGAAGACTATACACCTTAATCGCTTCGCCGGAGTAGGTAATCAACCGTATTTTTAGCTCTTGGCCTGGGAATTCATTATTGAGAGCCTTTAGAGTCGATTCAGTTACAATAATGGGGTGGATTCCCTCCTTGACCGCCTTTTCAATTTGGGTGGCCACATTTAGGGTGTCGCCAATGGCAGTGTATTCAAGTTTGTTCTCAGAATCGATCGTTCCAATGATCGTTTCCCCAGTATGAATTCCGATTGCTATTGCGATTTTTACAGAACTTTTCGATGACCATTCGGCTACAATCTTTTCACTCTCTTTTTGCATTTCAATTGCGGCGAGAACTGCATTTTTCTCTTGGTTTGGATCTTCGAGAGGTATCCCAAATTCAGCGATGATCCCTTCTCCCACTAGTTTATCAAGCATCCCATCGTATTTAAAAATGATCCTAAGAACCCGTTGGAAGTAGTTATTCAGAAAGGTCATTACCCCTTGGGGACCGAGAGATTTCGCAAACTGGTTAAAGTTCCGGATATGGCAGTAGAGAATGGTGATCTTTCTAAGCTCACCCTCCAATTTTCCAGTTCCACGCTCTTGGAGAAGTTTTTCCGACATATTTTGAGAAATATAGTGGGCAAAACCCCGTTTTAATTTCTCATTTTCTTCAAGCCAAACGTTCATTTGGTTCATCATGTTCCCCAAATCTTCAAACTCGTCTTTTGACTTGAGGTAGAGCCTATAGCGAAAATTGCCTTTGCGCACTTCTCCTGTAGCCAGCTCTAGGAGTTTGAGAGCGCGAGTCACTTTTTTCGCATGGAATGCTACCACAATGAGGGTCTCAACGAGAGAGATGATGAAAGCGATTAAGGCATATAAGAGGAGGAGGTTCAGATTTTTCTGTACCAATGAGGCAGCAATGTCAGCCCCCACAGTAGCCACATAATTTCCCTGGCTATCATAAACGGGAGAATAGCCAGTCATCCATGTTCCCCAAGGATCGGTGTAGGGTTTATTGACAGTGAACGTTTCATTTAAGTGTTCATATAAACGGTTCTTAGTAGATCCGGGATCTTCCGATCCTGGCGGGGAATAATTTTTTTCGTCCTCTTCGCTATCTACTGCAAAAATAAACTTCTGAGGGTCCTTTGGATCCGGGTAGGTCGTATAAAGATATTTGATGTAGATGTCTTTCCCTCGATTCATATCCCGGGCTTTTTGCATCTCAATTTGAATCTGACGGTATTCGGGCTTATTTTTATCCTCGAGCGTCCGAATTTCTTTTAGCTTATCGCCATTAAGAAGGACGGCAGTTGTTCCTGCGATCGACGACAAATTGTAGTTTAAGTACTTAAATAGGTAATTACGTGTTAATACTTCGACGATTCCGAGGGCAAGGCAGTTGCTTAGTACAGATACAGAGAGCGCTGAGACATAAAGTTTGGTTCTGTACTTCATCTTGAGTTTGAAATACAGCCTCTCGAATATTGAATCAATAATTTAGAGCGTCGATCGATGCCCGATCTTGCGGTCTTTCGTGGAAGCACTGAATTGTAAGGCGGAGCGATGGGTAATAGAGATGTTTGCCCTCCCCTGTCTCATCCAATACGACAAAGTACCTATAGCCGTTCTTAAGTGTGAGTGCTGCAGCCCGTTTCAGAGCATACTTTCTCACCTTTTCAGCAGGCGTCATCTCGTTTGCCCGAAACGTTACGACAAATGTATCTCTGCCTGCGCGTAGATCAGAATATCCATTCGTGAATATCCCCTCTTTTTGATAAAGGGTGGCGCAAGAAGTGAGCGCCACCAATGAGGCTATGAGAAATTTAACGATTCGCACTGTCCAATTCCTTCATGAGATCGGAAAATTGTCCTTGGTAGGAAGAAATGATCGTGTAGACATTTTCTTCCGTGTCATTTGAGGCTTTTACTTTCCCTTTAACAATTGCATTCAGATCGGCTCCATCTAGATTGCGCGCCATGCGGGCATCGAGATTCGCTTTTGAGAGGCCAACTGCCTGCTTTAGAGAAAGGTCTTGAAAGTTCCTAGAGGCCTCTACCATCTTATCCATTTTCTCCATCCGAAGGGCGAGTTGGTACTCCTTCATCTTTTGAGGAGATACATCGCTCATTGGAAGTTCTGCGTGGAGGAGTTTATATTCATACTCAAGATCGAGGGCAATGAGCGTATTTTCATCTTCGTTTGCGCCTGTATTTGGAGCCATTACGATAAATGAGTTGAGTCTAGAGAGGGCTTTTTCCTGTTCAGGAGTTGATATGGTTGCAGCGAGAGAGCGGACTTTCTCAGCAAAGAGCGAATCGTCTTTATCTGTGATCGCATTGAGAAGCTCGCTATTTCTCTCTTTTTGAAGCAGGGCAAATTTTTGTTCCCACTGATCTTGGAATTCAACCGGGATCTCTTTCTGGCGCATCTGAATGAGGCCGCTTAAGTCGGCATCTTTATAGGAGGCGTCCATCTCACTAAAAAATTCGTTATATTCCCCATTCGCATAAGAAGCACGGACCGATGAAACCATCTCCCTGCCTAATTTAATACTTGATTGGGACGATTCAATTTTTGATTCTTGTACCTCGATGGATGCGAGAGGCGCTGTTGCGCAAAACAATGCAGCTAATATTGTACTAATCTGTGCCATAATTAACCCACCCTTAAGTTAGTCTGGCAATACTATAGTACAAATGTAATTAAAAAAGAATAGTAAATTATACTTTAATGATAGTAGTTAAATGCGAATACGCCGCTTGTAAATTGAACGGTATTTCTACCGGCAAAGCTAAACCAAGAGCCAAAGATGATGCCTATATTGGCGTTCCAGTTGTATTCAATGGCCGGAGCCAGACTGAATTGGACGGCTGGCGGAGCAGTCATCGGGAATAGAGTTTTTCCTTTAAAGCGGGCTTTTCCGTACCAGCTTCCAAGAATATCGATTGCGAAAGCCCAATTTTGATTTAAATTGATTTCGATCGCCGTATCAAACTGAAAATTTTGCGCAGGATAGGCGGTCCCATTTGTTCCTGGACCTCCGCCGAACGCATTTAAATTTTTTACATGCACAGGGGCAGGCAATTGATACAGGAAGCTATTCCGCCAAGTGACAAAGTGGTTGCCGCCAAGATAAAAGACGTTTCCCCAAATAATGCCGATGCCAGTCTGCCACGATCCTTGCCCGCCCACATCGGTGAGGAGCTTCTTCGGATCGAGCCTTTGGTATTTCCCCATTGGGACAACTAGTTTAAGCGCTAATTTAATAGCCGTATTCCATTGAGTGATAATCTTACTGGTATGGAAGAGCTGAAAATCAAAGCCAATGGGCATATCTCCCAGAACCCACTTCCCCGCCCCCTTGGTGTAGTTGTAGATCAGGGTGGGGTTTAATTGGAAATCCAACCAAGTGTTGAGTCCGAATTGAAGAGAGGGCTGAAATTCATTCACCCAGAACGTCTCTATTTTAGTCCGCTTCCAGTTGCTATTGTAACGACCCGTATTAGCGTTGATGTAAATGTAGGGTTCGACATTGAAGTGGCCAGGCGGAATGGTCAGAGCCGATGGGGCTAAAAGGGGGCCAGTGAACCAAGGTGACTGCACTGTCGGATGGGGCTTTGCGTAGTGCATTGCTGGAATTTGGATTGCCTGCAAAGATGATGCGCATAGGAAGGCAGACAACAAAATTCTTTTTAGCATATACTGGCATCATATGCGTTGGTCTATTTTTTTGGCTTTATTTTCTATCGCTTTTGGAGAGCAAATCCGGATCGGAGACGCTGTTCTTACAGTTGAAATTGCCAAAACCCATGAGTCGCGTGCAAAGGGTCTGATGGGCCGGACAGAACTGGCCGATGGACACGGGATGCTTTTTATTTACGACTCCCCCCAAAGACTCGTATTTTGGATGAAGAACACCCTCATTCCCCTATCCATTGCCTTTTTTGATACAGACAAAGAAATCATAAATATTTTGGATATGGATCCTCCTGTCGGTACAACGCTTGTCAATTACCGAAGCACAGCTCCCGCCCGCTACGCCCTCGAGGTTCCTCAAGGTTGGTTCGAAAAGCACGGGATTGAGCGGGGCGCTAAATTTTCTTTTCTCGATCGGCCTGTTCAGGTACAATAGCCCCTTTTTAATGTGTGATCTATGAGTAAAAAGAAGCAGAAACGCCCTTGGGCTGTATTTATAGCAATCGCTTTGGCAATCGTATTTGGCAGCTGGGCTGGCCGTGAAGCGAACGTATTCGACGTAACATTCTACGCAATTTTTGATGTGGTCGGCACGATCTTCCTAAACGCTTTGATGCTGGTTGTTGTACCGCTCGTCTCTTCTTCGATCATCACAGGGATTTCCCGTATCGGGAACGAGGGGGCCTTCGGAAGGCTCGGCGGTAAAATGTTCGTCTTCTATATTGGCACCAGTTTGATGGCTATTCTCATTGGCCTCTTCTTCGTCAATCTCATCAATCCAGGTATCGCTCAGATTCCCCCCGCATTTGGCTCTGAAGCGGGCGATATGTCCGCCCTGAAAGATAAGCTCATGCAAAATGGACCGGGAGCCTTTGTTCAAGTGCTCATCTCGATCGTTCCATCGAACATCATTGCGGCCTTTTCCCGCGGCGAAATGCTTGGACTGATCTTCTTTAGCATCCTATTTGGCTACGCCCTCTCAAAAATCGAAGGTCAGCCCGCTGCGGCTGTCCAGAACTTTTTCCAAGGGATTTTCCAGGCAATGATCCAAGTGACTCAGATCATCATGAAGTTCCTCCCCTACGGAGTATTCTGCTTGGTAGCCAAAGTATTTATGACTACGGGCTTAAGCTCGCTAAAGTCGGTATCCCTCTTTTTCCTCACGGTGATGCTCGGCCTATTTGTCTTCATGTTTATCGGACTTCCCCTCCTTCTTAAATTCGTGGCGAGAGTCAATCCGGTCCGCCATTTCAAGGCGATGTCCCCTGCCCTTGTAACCGCATTTTCGACGAGCTCCTCCTCTGCCACCCTTCCGATCACCATCGACTGCGTGGAGAAGCGGGCTGGCGTCTCCAACCGGATTTGCAGCCTGGTTGTGCCGCTAGGTACCTCGATCAACATGTCAGGCTCTGCGCTCTATGAGTGCGTAGCTGCGATGTTTGTCGCTCAGGCCTATGGGATCGACCTCTCCTTTTCGACCCAGTTTCTCATCGTCCTTCTATCCCTCATTACATCAATTGGGGTTGCTGGAATCCCATCGGCAAGCCTAGTTGCGATCATCATCATCTTGAAGGTGATTGGACTGCCTGTAGAAGGGATTGGGCTCTTTGTGGCCGTAGATAGATTACTCGACATGTGCCGAACAACGGTGAATGTGTTTAGCGATAGCTGCTGCGCCATCTTAGTCGCAAGAAGCGAGGGGGAAACTCAAGTACTTGCAAAAGATGTATTTGAATGAGCCTATCCGCAATGTAGAGGTAAAATGCTGGGGATAGATTTTGAGGCGATTTTTGCGAATTTTGACGAGCGGAATATTTTTCATATTCCTGAGGAGAAATACGAGAAAAGCGCCCAAAATGTGCCCCAGCATTTTAGCTGTACATTGCGGATAGGCTCATAGCGCGAAGGTCAAACCTTCGCGCGCAAAAGAATTACTGTGGGTTTAAGAGTTCATTGATGTCGTCTTCAATGAATGTGCTGCCGCAGATTGCATTGAGATTTTCAACATCATTGACCATATCTTCGTAAGATCCGCCATTCAAGAAATTTACGGCAGCCTGATAGATCGTTGTATTATCTTCGCCATACGCTTTATATTTAGCTAAATCTTTGTAAATATCGCTATGTCCTTCTCCGCCTTGCGCAAGAGCTTGCACTAAGTTTTTTACATCATTGGCAAATTCGTAAAGGTCGGTTGCGCCCCATTTCGCTGGATTTGTACCGTGGGTTTTCTCGAAATTTAAAAGCTGCTGCAAATCTGACTGCAATACTGGAGGAAGACTAGTTGTTGTGCTCATTTTTTAATCCCTTTTTATTTTGTTTCGTTTACAATAGTAATTTTATTAAATTTTACATATACTGTATATTTAATTAAATCCCGCTAATAGGAATTGATCTAAATCATCAATGGAACGCTGCAGCTCCCAATATTGATTGGGATACTTGGCATAGAATGTTTCGATATTCTGAACCATGACGGCGCCGCCAGGAATGGCGCTTACAAAATCCATGAGTGCCTGGAGGATTCCGTTGATTTCGAAGGTGTTTCCGGGATGGGCGGCAAGTAAGTACTTCAGTTTCTGGCAAGTAGTCTCTTCCATCGTGACTGCATAGTGATCTGCTGCGGGTTCAGGAAAGGGCGCGCCGCTCAAGGTATCTATGTCATTTTCAATCTGAGTTAGATTTTGCTGAGTGGGAGCGGAAATGGCCGAGGCATCTTGATTTAAGAGATAGAAATCAGAGCCAAACTCGCCGCCGGCTTCTTGAGACATTGGAAATGCCGCCTCGATCTCTCCCCATAATTGCTCCCAATCTTGAAGCTGTTTGGTTCCTGTATCTTGAATTGCTTCTTTAATAAGGGCTGCTAGGCCATGCCCTGGGTCGTTTATGAGCTGGTTCCAAATCGGATCGATCATGCATCACCAGATAGGTTAATCGCAAAATTACTGAGCGCCTGTTCCAAATTGACAAGACCCTGATCGGTTGGTGATGCTAGGTAGGATTTGTATAGGTTCTGGAGATCTGATGCCTTTGGATAAGGGAGCGGGATTGAGGAGGTAAAGTCGGCTAGTACTTGTAAAACGCCGTTGATTTCATAGCGCCCTTTGGGGTTTGACGTAAGTAGGGCTTCTAAAATATTACAAGATTGATTTGCAATTGCGTGCCTGTATTGAGGATCGCTAATTGGAGCTGAAGGGATTGAGTCTCGGTTAAGCCGAGTTAAATTATTCTGAATTTGTGTCAGATTCTGGATGGAGGGGTTATTCGGGTCGATTTGGCTTGCATCCCTAAAAAGAGTTGCGAAATCAGTTCCAAAATTTTGCCCTGTTTCTTCGGCGAGAGGTTCTGCCGCTTCAATTTCACCTAAAATTTCCTGCCAATCTTGGGCCCTTTCGGCAAATGGCGCCTGCACCGCTGCCTTAATTTGGGAAAGAAGATCGAGCTCTAACTGACTGAAAATCGACATGTTGAATCCAAAAAAAACGCGGGGTAAATCCCCCGCGCTGCACCATGAATTACTGATTCAAGTCGTTGATAAGTGTAGAGTTGTCTCCAAGCCACGCCTGGAAAGAACCGTCTTTACCTTGAGCTGCAATCAAAACAGCAGAAAGATCGCCGAGGTTGCCTGAATGGATAGCATCCAAGAGAGACTCTTTTTTAAATGGAGTTACATAAATGCCGTTGCTGAAATCGTTAAGGATAGCAACTAGATCTTGGTTCTTAAATCCAGGATCTTCTCCGCCTTCGAAAGACATATCGGTATAGTCAGTATCTGGTCCTGAACCATCAACAAGCATGCCGTTGTCGATGTTTGTCAATTGTGTTTCAATTTTAGAAATCAAATTGGCAATTTTAGCAAGTGTGTCTGATGGAATAGAAGATAAGCCTTGAATAGAGTTTAACAAAGCTTGTAGTGTTTGCATTTCTGGGAGAACGATGTTTTCCATTTGGCTGTTTGGATCTGGTACTCCGCCTACTTGTGGTACTGACATGGTGATTATCCTTTTTTATTATTTATGATTTTTAGTTTTACTGTAGGCCTTACCGCCTATGAACCTAATTATATATAAATATTAATTCATGTCAAACATTATTATATCCTGATAATTACAAATTAATGTACTTCAAAAACAGTTTCTCATAGAATTAAGTTGTAATCAGAGAATGATAATGGAAGTAGAAACAACTTACGATAATGAGATGAATTGGGGAACAAATCCACAATTCGCGAAGTGGGAGTATGATCTCCAACTACTTATCGGTCCCTTAAATAGCTGGGGGACGAGCCATGACTCAGGCGATGTGCAAAAGATGATCGCGGCTATTCTCAAGGTATTTCAAGACATTCAACAGATTAAAATTGATTATCCTGAAATATATAACAGTTCTGCGTGCCAGCAAATTGTCCATTATCTGAATGATTCGCTTTTTCCGAATGCCCCCTCATTATTATCGCTTGCTCAAGAAGGTCAAATCGGCGAGATGAATTCCCTTTTAGGGATGATGAACTTAGATGGGGAGATTTTTAGTAAAACGGGTCTCTATGGCCAATTACAAACTTTCTACGATACGTTAGAAGCTCATTAGCATGCCTACGTGGAGCTTGCCCATAGAGGTGTCCCCTAGATGTTTAACTGTCTGCAATTTAAATCCATAATCGACGCGGGCTGAAAAATAGGTGCTGATTTGATAGCGCATCCCAGGACCCGTAGACATCATGAAAGCTCTTCTCGGCTCATCTAGAATCGGAGTGATGAGTTCCGCATATGCTACATCGAAAAAGAGTAGAAAATAGAGTTGATCGTTTGCCTTTCTATGGCAGTATAGATCAATCAATGGAGTTTCTGGGGTTCGCCACTCAAAATTGCCGATCACTCCGTTATCCCCGAGAAAGAGCCGCTCATCATATCCTCTAACTGTATCGTAGCCTCCAATGGAGATCTGTTCGGTGGCGATCAGCGGGCGGGAGGATTTCTGAAACCGTCCGCAGAAAAAGAGAGAGAAGTCGAGGGGCAGGTAGGTTTTGTAAAAGGTTTCCAGCCTAGCATATAGGTACTGGTTCTTTGCAAAGGGACGGAACGTATTAAAATCTTTTTCTGTTTGGTTAGCTAAAATCTCTCCCGGTGAATAAAAACATTCGGCGTTGATCCCCACCTTGTGGTTTAGGGTATCCCAACCGATATCATATCCCAAAACTAACTGAGAAATATTGATCCGTTGATTTTGAATGATCTGTTCAGCGGTCAGAAGATCTGAGGTTCCGATAAAAGAGAGGATGTTATTGGTCGATTTGATGTCGAACCCAAGCTCTAGTTCTTGAAGCCAGTGGTTGAAAAATGGCCTCATGGGAATTTCGTAGCGAAGAGACCCTTGCGCATTCTGGCCTTCGCTATGGAAGTGCTGGATGTCGGGCTTAGTCCAAGATATGCCCCCGTAAATCACTAAAAAATGTCTCCAAGGGAGTGGAGCCGTGTAATGGACGGTGTGGGATTGAAATTCCTTAAAGTCGGGAGAGCAGGAATACTGATAGGATAGAACTTGGTCGAACATAAAAGCGTAGCCCCAGTCAAATCCAGCCCAAAACCGAGTTGTGTCGCTGATTTGGGAGCCTGTATTATCGCCGCCCACGTAAGTTCTAAGCGGGAATCGGTCTTTAGTGACAAGTTCAATATCCGTTGTCCCTTCAAACCGGCCAGGTGTGAAAATAGCTTCGCTCTGTCTGAATGGATTTCTGTTCAGCCAAGCGATATCATCGAGAAGATGATTTGAGTCGATTGGATCCCCTTCCGCCATCCGAATCTGCTTTCGAAGAAGTTTATCTCCATACCAGCGGTTGCCTTGCAGAACCACCTCGCCGAGAGAGGCTTCGATCACTCTGAGCTGCAAAACGCCCGAGGTGAGGATTTGCGGGGGGATTTCTACTAAAACGACAGGTCTTCCTTGATCTCGATAGTAAAGAACGACTTGCTTTTGCACTTCTCTTACTAAATCGACAGTGAGCGGTTTGCCAAAGTAAAGGGGGGCAATAGCCTCTTCCAGAGAGTCCAAATCGCCCGGCAATTCTAAACACTCCACCGCAACGCCCTCGAAATTTCTAAGGGAAGAAACTTTCACTTCTCCTTCAGGCCCAAGCAAAATCAGTCCCCTCATTCCGTAACAACTTTTTTCTGGCTGGGTAATAGAGTCGAAAGAAGCAAGAGGCTCCCCTGCCATGGCTTCTAAAGAAAGTATTGCAGCTAACAAGATGAGTTTCATTTCAGTGTATCTATCTGTTTGAGGTTGTAATTGCGGTAGAGGCGCCGGATATTGCTATACTCCAGATTTGGAACCACTTCATAACTCATCATGGCAAACTCTGAATGGATCGTAGCTTCATAGGCCTTTGTATCGTAGGAAAGAAGGGAGTAGACCGTGTCGAAAAGGAAGTCATCGTAGTTGTCAGTAATCTGGGTGAATTCATTATTCGCAGATCTTGATGCCGGAATGACGTTTGGAGATGGGTTGGGAATGAAGTCCTTATAGAATACGGTAAATGGATTTCCTCCAAGAAGCGATGGATAGTAAGGTCCCCAAATTTCAGTTGCCGTATTGATGAACTCGATCCCGGGAACAAATGGCTGGCCATTGATTGTCCCACCAAGCGTGTTTAAAATCCTCCGGGCCGTGAAAATCCGCAAAGGCCCTCCCCCGCTATCGATAGTAGAGCTTGCATCTTCAAAAATAAATCCGTTGCCGATTCCTGGAGGCGTCGGGAAATTATCATCGACAACAAGCGTCATCGCGCCAGAATTGGATGAAATCAGTGAGCTCAATTGGAGAAACAGACTGTGTCCTGCCAAAACGGTCATAGTCCCTGTCCCAAAATTGATGATGGAGCCTTGGCTATTCAATGTGATGTCATTACCGGAGTAGATTAGAGCGGGTCCATTCCCATTATTTCTAAAAGTGGAGTTGGACAGGATGTTGATGTTGTTTGTCGCCTCTACTTGAAAAAGAGAATTATTATTGGTAAATGATGCCTGGCTGAGGGGGCCGCCTGTAAGGGTGATCTCTCCTCGGCAAACAAGTAGAAATGGGCCTAAGGTGGAGTTTATGAGAGCCTCGGTATTTAAAGCAGGGCCCGCTGTCAAAACGATATTGCCGGTGGTCAATATTTCCATGCTCCCATTTGCATTGAAGTCAGATAGAGCTCCTGCGGCTAGCCCGCCTTGGATATTGATTGTTTGGCCATAAAAGTCGATATTCCCACCTGCTGCTAGGCAAGTGTAAATCCGCGCTGGTCCCATCATATCAGCCCGGCCTATGGTCAAATTGTCGAGCCCTAGAAAATCTTGGGTCCTGTCGCCCCAAGTAATATCGCCCGTTAAAGAAACCATTTCAGAAAGAACCAAAGGCGAGGCCCCTCCTAGCACAACCATATCCCCTGCTTGATCAGTCGGGTTGATTGTGATCTCTTTTCCAGCAACTACGGTTGCGTTCAAAGTTTGCAAAACAGCGGGAGCCAATGGATCGAGGTTGAGATTAAAAATCCCCTGAAAATCGAGTTCCAAGTTTTGCGATGAGTAGATAGCCGCAAATCCTGGAGCTATTCCTGTCCCGCCATGAATATTCAAGTTGGTTGTCATGATCGTCATATTATTTGGGGCGAACGTACAAGGAGAGCAAGGAGGATTGCAGGGAATAGAGTTGTAAATCAAAGCCTGCCCATTTTTGGCTGCAATCGGGCCATTCACATCCAGTTCATATGTGGAGATCAACATACTTGAGGTGGATGCTAGTGCGCCCATAGCGGCAGCGAAGGTGCCGACTGATGCGATCCCATTCGTGGGGCCTCCTGTATCTGCCTGGAGGAGAATTTGATTGGGAGGAGATGGGGGAAATGTGTTCGTCATCAAAGTGATGTTGTTAAGCGATACCTGAACAGCCGTGGGGGTTGCCGCATTGTAATAGCCTATGGTGGCATTATTTCCGTTGGCTGCAATGACGCTGATAGGACCTACTGTGGTCGATACGCTAATCCCAGTTGAACTGACTATAAAACCTGAGGTGGATCCTGCAAACGGACTAAAAAATCCGATGGTTGAATGGGAATTAAGCCCCGTTCCTGGATTGAGCGCCACTCCCTGGGGGCCAGAACTGTTCAATGTAACTGAACCTGAGCTGCTGCTCAGTTGATTGGTCAGAGGATTGCCATGGCCAATTGTCGCAGAGGTACTTGGGCCTACTCCCCCATTGACCAAAATATTGCCCGATGCGTTGATGGTCACTTCGCCGCCTGCTACGTATGCCATTGGAAGGCCGAAGGGCGAGTGGCCGATTTGTGCGTAGCAAGAGACATCTCCAATAGCTGTTCCTCCTTGGAGTGTTACGTTCCCATTCACCGATTGCAAAGTGATATTGCTCTGAATATTGAGGCGGGTTGGATCAAGATGCCCTTCCCCCATCCCAATCTGGGCGAACGCATTGGTATTGGTCCCGCCAACAAGAAGAACATTACCCCCAAACGACGTACCGAGGATATTTCCAAAGTACGTTCCGATTTGAGCAAACGAGTCGGTTCCTGAACCGCCGGTGATCGTTAAGCTATTTCCGAGCATATCAGTCCCCCCTGTGGTGAGAGTGATCCCCTGGAATGTATTTTGGATTTCAGCAGTTGCAAAACTCGCCGATCCGCCGAGTAATGAGAGGAACGATCCCGCATTCACGCTGATAGGGCCGTTGGTATTTTGAATTAAAGCTGAAACATTGGGGCCCGCTCCACCAAACATTTTGATAAACTGGCTCGCTGCTACTCCGCATGTATTCTGAACAGCGACAACGCTCGATGTGGCAAGACTTGCAGGATCACCAATTGTGATATTGGCAGGACCTGGGCCAAATCCACCTACAAAACACTGCTGGGCATTAGACATAATTTTGGCGATCGCAATCGGGTTATCGCCTCCGATTACTAAAAGATTGTTCCCCACAGCGCCTATGTTCATCATCACGTTCCCGTTTGCAACGATTTGGGCATATCCGTGTTGAAGCGTGTTGTTGATAAAACAGTCGTTTAAAAATCGGGCTGTGAGCTGGTTTGCGGAATACATATCGGCAAAACCTGCCGTAGTTCCAGTTCCCCCCATCATAATCAGATTGGTATTTGCAAGGACCGAAACATTGAATGCAGAACTCACTGCGCCTGGCCGGCTATTGATGATGCGGGCTGCGCTATCTTCCATCGCTCCAACAGGTCCTAGTAGCGATACTGTATTGCCAACTACATCGATGTTACTGAAGGCAATCGATGGGGCATTTGCAAAAGTTCCAATCGCTGCAATTCCTCCAGTAATTCCCCCTCTATGGGCCTGCAGAGTGATGTTGTTCGCACCGATTGCAGTCACATTGATATTGTTTACCGTTACATTCACGGTATTTGCGCCATTGGTGTTATTGTAATATCCGATGATTGCATTGCTGCCGATGGGTCCTGGAACGCCAAGTCCGCCCGTCAACAGGATGTCTCCGCCGCGGCTTTCCAAAATGATTCCGGGGATCGTTGATCCGACGCAATTGATCGGAAATGAGGTGACTTGGAATGCGACATTTGATCCGCCCGTCGGATTATGGAATCCGATGATAGCGTGGGAAGTCTGCGGGATACCGGGCTGCAATACGATCCCCCCGACATCGGCAGTGATATTGATACTTCCGCTGGCAGATCCTAAGAACGGGGTCAATTCGTTGCCGTGGCCAATGATTGCTGTCGTATGATCTGCAGCCCCGCCGTTCAACTGAACAGCGCCGCTAATGAACTGAAAACAGATAAATCCATTTGCTGTGGTCGTGGCGCCGCCATCGACAGGAGTCAGACCGATCTGCGCATAGGCGCCTGGCGCCGTCATAGGACCGCCATTCAGGATGAGATTTCCATTTAGGGCAGGACAAGTGATGCTGCTATTGACAACCGATACCGGGTTTGGAGTGAGAATTCCCTGGCCAATCTGCGCGTAAGTATTCGATGCCGTCCCCCCTTGCAAAGTGGCCCCGCCGTTATCGACCTCAAATGAGATATTCCCATTTGCGCTTGCAACTTGAGCGAAGCTATTTGCGGCCGATCCTCCAGTAAGAGCTAAAACGCCTGCTGTTGAATGGAGGAGAATTGAGCCGTTGGAACTGCCGATTTGAGCATAAGGTTCAGGAACCCCTCCTCCCGGCGCGCCGCCAAGAATGGAAATATTCGATACGCAATGGAAGATGCTTTGACCGGCTGCTGACAAAATTTGGGATCTCGCCTGGCTCACAGCGCTGCCGATCCGCAGCTGACCGCTATTTCCAATAGGAAGAGTTCCTGAGTTAACGACACCCGTGAACGATTCAATGAGTGCATCGGCCGTGCTAACAGCCCCCCCTTTTAAAAGAAGATCCAGTCCAATTTGTGATGCGTTCATAAAAATGCTTCCGCAAGCAACCACGTGGGCATACCCATTCTGCAGGACCGCATTATCGTTGACGTGCATGCTTCCGATGTATTCAATATTCAGCGTTCCGCTTGAGTAGATGTCGGCAAAACCATCCGTTGAACCAATCCCCCCGACAATATTGACATTGCCCCCCGCTCCCAAGGCGTTTAGCTGAATAGACCTGCCTGTCAAAACGCATCCCAAAGCGCATGGTGCTACGCAGGGAGGTTTTTGGTTGAGGATCCGTGCAGACCCATCTCTTCCAGCCATCTGAGGTCCTAAAATCTCATAGTGGCCTGTAGTGGCGAGAATGCTGCTATTCGTACTTCCCATGTTTGCCAATGTACCGATAGCGGCCACCCCGCCAGAGCCCAAGCTCTTTGATCCGGCTTCTAGCTGAATTTTATTAGGAAGCTTAGTGAGGAGTTGGATCAGAGAGATATCTACAATTTGAGCTGTAGTATTCGTGTCATTATAATACCCGATTACCGCATTGGATCCGACAGATCCAGCAGTTAGAACAACATCGCCAAAAACTGTATTTTCTAGGTAAACGAGAGAGGAACTGCAATTGAAAAATGCGGTAGATCCCATTGCGGGATTCTGGAAGCCGATCACAGCATGAGCGCCGTCGTTGCTCCCGCCATTTAAAGAGATCTGGCCAGGATAATAAACTTTGACCGTTCCGCTGCAAGTCCCTAAATCGGCAGCGAGATGATTTCCATGTCCGATGATAGCTAAGGCTCCAGGCTGTGAGCCTCCTGTGACAGTCAGATTATTCCCATTTATGGAAAAGGGGGCTTCAATCTGGATATTGGATGCTACCGACGAGGGTCCTGGAAAGGGAGCGTGGCCGATTTGGGCATAAGCATTTGTTCCGCCAGCTAAAACGCTTCCATTCACATTCAAATTATTTCCGACGGCAACAATACTGATATCGCCAGTAACGTCGGCTCCCGCAATCGTTGTCCCCTTCCCGATTTGCGCATACGTTCCACTAGCGCTTCCGCCAGACAATGTTAAATCAGCGCCAATATTAGAGATGATCGTGTCCCCGGAAATTGAGGAGATTTCCGCATAAGCATCCAAACCGCTCCCGCCAGAAATAGTGCCATTCATCGCAGCACTGAGAGTGATATCCCCCGAATCATTTAAGATAGCCGCATGGGCGCCTGAGTTAGATCCACCGAAAACTTGCAAGTGGTTATTCGCAGTTCCCGTGATATGCCCTGAAGTAGAGCTGATCGCAGCAAAAGTGCTCGTAGAAGAGCCGCCCTGGAGCGTGATGTCGTTGCCGGTGGAAAGGGTGATCGCACCTGAATTTGTGATCATCTGGGCGCTCGCGCCTGGCATGAGGCCCCCAGTGAGGAGAATGTCGTGGACCGCTGTTGCATTGATTCCGCCAGAGCCGGTGCAATTAATCTCAATCGGGATCATTGAAGCAGCGGTATTGACCATGATGTCGTGATCTGCATTCAAATAGAGGCTGTAGACAGATGACCAATTGACTGAAGCTTCAAAAATGATATCCCCGCCGCCGGCAAAAGCACTCGTTGTGCTGACAAGCACGTTGTTTGAGGCTAAAAAGCCCTCTAAATTTGTATCTAAAATCGTCGCAGTGGCCGCACTAAATGAATATATTCTGCCAGGAGCCGGAGGCGGCGGGGCCGTGGGAGGGACAAATGAAAATGGGCCCAAATTCATATCGCTAATGGAATTGATTGTGATCGTCGTCGGATCGAGAATGAGCATCCCTCCCTTCGTACTCACGTTTCCTTGCGCCATCATGACGCCTGGCGAGGAAATTTCAGCGATCCCCCCATCCATATAAATGGATCCGCTAAACGCGCAGACATCCGATGCCCAAAGAGAAAAGTCCCCCGCCTTTCCTCCGGCGGAAAGGACTGCCCCTTCATCTACTCTCACATAGCGGGTCTGATCGCCGCCAACAGTGATGTTTGGACTGATCAGGCAAGAGTACGATTCAAGCTCAATCGAATCGCCCAATACTTCTATATTTTCAGCAATCAAAGTCCCATCGATAGAGATCATCCCGTCAGTGCAGAGGAGGATATTCCCATCCCGCTCGACGATGCTGATCGCTTTAGCCTCTCCTGAGTGGCGGATGGCCAAGCTATATGGATTTACAGCCGCCTTTAGTTCAATTTCGAGGGCTTCAAGCCTCCCTTCATTCACGACGCTCGCATCTGTGAAATCGGGCTTGATCGAGATTCTCTCTTTTCCCTGCGGCTTAACGAGGATCTCCTTCCCCGCGGAGAGTTCAATCGCACCCGATGCCTTAACCCTTCCGAAATTCTCAACTTTTTGGGCAATTAAATAGACATCTCCATCTCCAGCCAGAATCGATCCATAGTTGATAATGGATGCTTCAGAATCCCCTTTCAAACTCCATGCCCCATTGGAGAAAAGATCGTCTTCTAAATCGAAAGTCGTGATAAAGAGGCCCGCTGTGCGGATCACCGCATCTTTCCCGATGATGACTCCGTGGGGATTCATCAGAAAAATCTGCCCATTTGACTCGAGGGCGCCTAGAAGAGAGCTAGAAGCCCCTCCTACCACCCGGTTTAGCACACGCGACGAACTGCTTGGCTGAATGAATCGGGCTAGCTCATGGGGCAGTATTGAAAATTCCTTCCAATTGATGATCGCCCCATCGCTCGGCCGGATCTCTAATAGGTTGGAGCCTTGTGAAAAGTCCGCGGAGCCAGCTCGGATTTCGGGGTGCTGCGGATTGGCGAAAAGAGAAGCAGCCCCAAATACAACAGTCAAAGGAATATAACGCAGCATGGCGACATTTTGAATCTTTTGTCCTTCAGACTCAAGAAAAATTTTAGTGACACACCTTGCCCCAATTGCTAAGGTGCAAATATGAGGTAATTATGGTCAAAGGGACAGTTAAGTGGTTCAATAAGGATAAAGGGTTTGGATTCATCGCGCCTGATGAAGGGGGAAGAGATATCTATGTTCAAGTGGTGAACGTGGAGACTCCCGACAACAGTTTGTCCGATGGGCAGAGGGTCGAATATGAGCCTTCTATGGGGCGAAAAGGTCCCGAAGCCATCAATGTCAAACCCATTTGATCTAAATGAACATCTAGATATAATTCTGTGCTATGACGATATCCCCTGTTGAAGGCCACCGAGTGGTCTATCTCGTTGAAAAAGCCCCAGCCCCTCCTGTTCCAACTTGGATCGACAAAGTGAAGCATGTCGCGGGAATCGTTCTCGTAATCATTGGATTGTCAGTTCTTATTGGCGCCAGTTTAGCTCTAGGAGGCTACTTTACAGGCCTAATCAAAGTAGCAGCAAAAACCATCCACCCCTTTTTCATGACCGGCATTGCCTGCTCTATTTCCGGATTTCATATGGCTAAAGGGAGCGGAGCTGCCCCCTCGATAGAAATTACAGCAGGCCCCCTTGCCGTCAGTTTATAAATTTTTTTTGCTCCTCTTCCCCCTTGCCCTAGCTGCCAACTGCCCAATTCAGCAGTTTCATGAGTCAACTTATAAGCTAGGCTGGGATATCGATTTCTCCCCGTACGCCGGAGGAGAGGACATATTATTTGCCCACCGCGCGATCGAAAGAATCGAGGGGTATGTCCTTGGAAAAACCACCATTTGCTATTCGAAAGAGGCAAACGCTCGGTTTTGGCGCCTCAGCGAGCTTTACTTGGGCTGGCTTCCGGTCAATTATCTAGCCGTAGTGGCCCAGCACGAGGTCTTTGGCCACGGCTATCGGATCCGAGACATCAACCACGGCGAAGCAAAAGTCGAAGGCTACAGCTTCAACGCACCTCCCCCATATGGGGAAGGGGGAGCCGCCACTAGCTACAATATCGGCCCCAATTTAACGACGACGCAAGAGAGTGCTATTGCGATGGGTGGAGTAGAGTCGACAGCCATTTTGGCGCTCCTTACCAAATTCAAATGGCTTGAGGCGAATCGGATCGATCCGCGCCAGTCGGTTCTCTATCTCCTGGGCCAGCACGACCTCAACCTCTACATCGGATCGCTCAACATCAAAGACGCCGATCTAGATGGCCACGACATCAAGATGTACATCAAGTCGCTCAACTACACCTACACCAACAACTTCATCAGCGGTGCTCGCCTCCGCTCACTCTCTTGGATCAATCTCGGAGACCCATTCACTTTCTACGCGATCTTCTCTTGGTTCCACTACTTTTGGTCTGGCAAAGAGACCCGCATCCCAATGATCCCCATCTATGATTGGGGCTATTTGCCAAACATCCGCCTCGGTCTTACCCCATTCGGTCCCGAATTTTTCATCGAAAACTATCTTCTCAAAGGAAATAAGCCCATCTACTTCTACCTAAAAGGGGGCCGCCACTCGCAAAACCGGTACGGCGGCATCGGCATTTACGCTCCACGGATGTGGACGATACAGAATTGGCTGATTGGATTCCGTTTAGATGCGTGGAGACAACCTAGATTGCTACTCCAACCGGGACGAATCCCCTTCGCCGAAATTGATTTTGACGAAAAGCCCGATAAGAATGATCCGATCTACCCTTATTCAGAGCAGCACGCTATGAGAGTTGGTTGGGGTGGGTCAATGATCATCGGATACCAAAAGAGATCTGGATTTGAACTGGAGCTCGGTTACAAGTCGCAAGGATTCCTGGCTGGCTACGCTCTTCGAAGCTCGCCTACAGCCCGCCTATTTTACTCGCTTATTTTCTAACTCGCGTACGATCGCCTTGAGAACTAGGCCGATGTTCTTTCTGATCTTCTCGCCAAGAAGCCAACGAACAGGCCATGCGAAGAGCCCCTTGATTTGGACTTTATAGGAGATTTCCGAGCCGTATCGGGACGGTTTGACGGCATGGCTAAAGATGAGGCGGACGAAGAGCGTCTTCCAAAGGATGGAAAAACTTTCTCCCTTCTTGACATCGAGAACCTTGTAGCGGAACTTGGATTTCCCCTTCTGTCCCGCTTCAATTCCAGTCTGCCCGTGCAAAGAGTGGGCTTTTTCCCAAGCCTCCCAGACTACGTCCGGAGAAACGCGCGCTTCAATCTGCTCTTCCATAAATCACCTTAGCCCACTATACAGAAGATTATGATATTCCTCTGTTTATTTCTTCTCGCCCTCTCTCCCGCCGAACTAGATAAAGAACGTTATAGGGTCATGAAAGAAAAGGGAACGGAACGGGCTTTCAGCGGCAAGTATTTGTATGAAACAGCGGCTGGCACCTATATTTGCGCAGAATGCAGCAATCCCCTCTTTGACGCCGATGAAAAATACGATTCGGGGGCCGGCTGGCCCAGTTTTCGCAAACCAGTCGCGCCTGAAAGCATATATTATTTAGATGATACGAATCTTTCCTTTAAGAGATATGAGGTACTTTGCCGAGGCTGCAACTCCCATTTAGGCCACGTTTTTAACGATGGCCCTCCGCCAAAGGGACTTAGGTACTGCATTAATTCTATTACCCTAATTTTGGCCAAACCGCTATAATCTGGAGGCATGAAAAAAAAGATTTCTTGGCCTACCACACTGTTTATCGCTGGGTACCATCTCTTTTTAGCGATTGCCCTGCCAATATACTACATCAACCACGTCCCATCTTTTGGGCTTGTGATGACAACTATCGCCTTGGTTTTTATCTCCGGAATGGCGATCACAGCATGCTACCATAGATACTATTCCCATAGCTGCTATAAGGTCCACCCGGCCATCGAGGCCGTGCTCCTCTTTTTTGGTACAGTAGCCACACAAGGCAGCGCCATCAAGTGGGCGCATGACCATCGCCTCCACCACTCTTTCGTGGATACAGATAAAGACCCCTATTCAGTTAAAAAGGGGATGTTGTACGCACACATTCTTTGGATGTTTTACAAAACACCTCCAATCGACCAAAAAGTCGTTTCCGACCTATTCCGAAGAAAAATGCTCGTATTCCAACATAAGTACTATGTTTGGTGCATGATTGCTTCGAACACAATTATCTTCCTTGCAGTAGGCTGGTTTTTCAGCGACTACCTCGGCGCATTCCTCTTTGCTTGGTGGGTCCGCCTGTTCTTCCTCCACCATACTACATGGTGCATCAATTCGCTCGCTCACTATTGGGGAAGCCAGAATTACAGCCAAGAGCACTCAGCTGTAGACAACTATTTAATTTCACTCTTGACCTATGGAGAGGGGTACCACAACTACCACCACTCATTTGCTCAAGACTACCGAAATGGGATCCGATGGTACCACTTCGACCCTTCTAAGTGGCTCATATGGACGCTCCACAAACTCGGCCTTGCCTATGATCTGAAAAGGGTGAATGATTACCGGATCGCACGCCACCTTATCTTGCAGCACAAAGATGAGCTCGTAAAGAAACTCAAAGAATCATCGTATGCTCAAAAGGTGTCCGAGGTTGCTGAGAAAATCTCTACAAAATTAGCTCAAATGCAGACGATCTTGGACCGGAAGCAGATCCGCGCTATGAAAAAATCTCTGAGAGACGATTGGCGCGAATGGAAATCGGTCATTAAACACGTTCGGAAAGAGCCTGGTTTAAGAGCCTAAGCTCTTCACCAGAGAGCGGTTTAAGCCAAGGCGATGCCAAAAAGCGGATCGCAAGAAAGTTTGTAGCTGGCAAATAATGGAAATGGACGTGGGGAACCGATTGCCCCGCCCCTTTTCCATTCTTCTGAATGAGTAAATAATCTGCATAGCCAAAAGTCTTTCTAACTGCGGCATCCACCTTCTTAATTGCATCTCCAATAGAGGCCAACTCTTCAACAGTTAGATCCTCAAACCTCTCTACATGCCGTTCAGGAATGATCAATACATGGCCAGGAACCGCCGGCTTGTGCGTCAATACTCCAAGAGCTCCATTGCCCCGATAAAAGACCTGCCGTTCAAGAATCTCCTCATCGCAAAAGGCGCAGCTTTCAGGTTTACTAAATCTTTGAAAATCAACCTTAAAAACCCCAAATGCAAAAACACTTAACGCCAGGGCGATGAAAACAATTTTTTTCATGTGAATCTCCGTGACATTTATACACCAGCTCATATATAAATTCTAATGAATCAGATCTTGGACATTTAGGATGGCGAATGGAGATATTTCTCCAATAGCTAGATGGCGGAACCGCCTCTGGCCGATACACGCGTACGAACTGAAAAAAGTCCTCCCGCTTCTTTTCATGAAATTTTTCATTTCCTTTACATATGGTGTTTTAACCACCATGAAGGATGCCTTTGTCGTTACGGCAAAAGGTTCGGGCGCCGAAGTGATCCCTGTCCTCAAAGGCTGGATCGTTTTACCGATCGCTCTTGGGGCCACCCTCCTCTATTCAAAATTAGCCAATTCATTCCGTAGATCAGTCCTCTTCTATGGCATCATTCTTTTCTTTATGGCCTTTGTCTTCCTCTTTGGCTTCGTCCTCTATCCGAACCTCGACACCCTATCGCCCCACGCCTCAGCAGATTGGCTTTTAGAGAAGCTCGGACCCGCTAATGGCCATTGGGTGGCGATCTACAGGAACTGGATCCAATCGGTCTTTTTCGTCCTTGCAGAGCTCTGGGGAACGATTGTGATCTTCCTCCTCTTTTGGGGATTCGTCAATCATATTTGTAATTTTAACGAGGCGAAAAGGTCCTACAACCTCTTTATCGCCGGCGGCGACCTCGCCCAGATGTTCACCGGCCCCCTCGTGTGCTATTTCACCGGCAAGTACATAGCTGCTGAATTCGGCTTTGCGCTCCAAAGCCTCGTATGCTGCGTCCTCTTCTTTGGCTGCATGATTATGGGACTCCACTGGCTCCTCACCCGCAAAATCTTGAAAGACGAGCGGCTCTATCAGCCCGAACACCAAGATCAGGTGATGGATCAGAAAACGAAACTCTCCCTCCTCGACAGCTTAAAATTTATTGTACGCTCCCCTTACCTACGCTATATCGCGGTCATGGTCGTCGCCTACGGACTCACAGTCAACCTCACTGAAGTCACCTGGAAGGCTAACCTCAAACTCGCCTATCCAGAAACTGGAGCTTACCAAGGGTTCATGGCAACCGTTAGCTCATCTGTCGGCGTCTGCTCCTTCATCATCACCCTCTTTTTCAGTGGGATGATCATTCGGCGTCTCGGCTGGCATTTTTGCGCCCAATTGCCCCCAATCATCATTGGCGCAACGAGCTTGATATTCCTCACCCTTTTCCTCAACCAAGGATGGCTTGGACCCTCCCCCCTCCTCCTCATCGTACTCTTTGGAGCATTCCAAAACGTATCGACCAAGGTGATGAAGTACGCCTTCTTTGACGCGACTAAAGAGATGTCCTATATTCCCCTTGATCAAGAGTCTAAGGTGAAAGGGAAAGCCGCAATTGACGTGGTGGGTTCAAGACTTGGCAAATCGGGCGCTGCATGGATCCAGATCATTCTGATTCAGATTGCAGGGACGGGGTCGGTCCTTTCGATCACCCACTTCCTGCTGCCTCTCATCGCTTGCACAGTCGTCTTCTGGATTCTATCCGTAAGACAGCTCAACAAGCAGTTCAACAAAGACAGAAAACTATACCCAGCGTGATTCAAAAATTGGCCGATGGGCGGGATTGAAAGCTGCCGAAAATCGATAAAAAAAAAGGGGGCGTTTTGGTTTAATACGGCCCCCTTTTTTTTTATCGATTTTAGGCGCTTTGAACCCG
>JANPFC010000113.1:0-8951 GCA_031423235.1 Chlamydiota bacterium
CCCCCCCGCCCCCCACCCACACAAAAAAAAATTTCCCCCCCATTTCCTGCATATTTTGGCCCTTTTTCCCATAAAATTTGGGGCCCAAAAACCGGGGTCCCCAAATGGCCCCCAAAATTTAAACCCAAAAACGGCTCAAAAGAACCAGAAAATCGACTGAAACTTTTTATTGAGATAGGTTCTGTAAGAATATGGATGAGTGATCGACTTCGATTTTACACAAATCATCAGTCCCTTTTTTCCACTTACATTCATTTTCTGAGGCGATCAGAAAATTGCACACAACAAACAAAAAAATGCATATATTCCTTTGTAGCATCACTCAACTCCTTGGCAGACGTGAAGAAGGTATCTATCTTATTGAAAGTCTTTGGAATTTGTATATTCTTTTTTCTAATCGCAATTTTCAAGTCGAATTCTAGCGATCTTTCGAAAGAGGAAAAAGCATACATATCGACCACACTTTCAGTCCTATCGAATGAAGAAAAAAGGAGTTTGAATTATGTTTTTGAACATCTGTTCTTCTTTGACCAATTTACATACCCTCTGTTTGGCACAAAACCTATGAGTATCGGACGGCTGATTCCGACCCATAAAACTAAAGTGGGTTGGGACGCATGGAAAAAAATTGCTCCCTCCTTCCGCAACAGTAAATGGGTGATCCGGGAATCAATATTTAATGGGCATGACATTGCAATAGTAGTAAATTTGGATCTGGTAGAGAAAGTCTATAATGAGAACAAAGAGTCCTTCGGCAGCCTGATGACCTTAGAAGAACTAAAATCCTGCCTGAGAGAAGAGAACTCCCTATTTCGGGAACTTATGAATAACCATTTATGTCTTGGATTACTGCTGGGATACGGCAAAAGTAATTCGGAAATATTCGCGAAAAACCAAAAACTTTCTGAAGGAGAAAGGACCCAGCTCGAATCGTTTTCAACGGGTCATCCTATTCTTTATTATTTCTCAGCTGTGATGCCCGTCTATTTTGCCTGTGACCCAAACTCGGAAGAAACTAAAGAACTTAAAAAGCAGTACGCAAAAGATAGAGAGGCCATCGTCAAAATGGCAAAAAATGCCCCCCTGTTTAATCGAATGTTGGTGCTCCTTAATAAGAAGTCTTAGCTCTTGAGCCAGGTGCAGATCTGATCGGCGACTCGAGAAGAAAACAGCAGTCCAAGATGGCCTGTGTCTTTGAGAGATAACTGTCTTGCTGGGTCATTTCCAATAAGGGCTGAAGATTGAGGGACAACCTCATCGGTTTCTGAGCCGACGTGGAAATAGCGTGTAGACAGATTGCTATCCATCCGCTCCCGTAGTTCCTTGTGGAATATTGAATCGGATCTCATCTCGCCCGCATCCTGGCCTACGCCAAAATTGGCCGCGTGAGTACCCGCCAGAGGAGATCCAATCGTTACGATATCGGTCACTTCCGATTCCGTTTCCTCTGCCAGATAGTTACTAAAATAGGAACTGACAAGCCCTCCTTTTGAGTGGCCGATCAACACAATATCGCGCCTCCCCGTCTCTTCTTGGATCTCTTTGATCTTCTCTTGGACATAGTGCGCATATGTTTTAATCGACTTGCCAGTGCCGATATTCATCGTATAAATCGGACCTAAACCAGCCTCGGCCAATTTCTTCCTCTGATAATGCCATGTAGAACCAAAACTGAGGTATCCATTGACCATGAGAATCGGACGGCCATCTGGATTCCCATGAGGCCTGTGATAGCGATCGAAAAGCGTAAATGGAAATAGACAGCCAGCAACTGAGCCCGCATTGAGCTCCATCGCCGTTGCATGGAGGAGATGGATCGGTTTTTCAAATTTACTTCCATCTGCCGCCCGGTTGGCGAAAATGATAGCGCCTGTCCACAAATACCAACCAGAAACCATCATCAGCACGATGGCAAGAGGCAGGCAAGCCGCAAAGACACTGGCCGCCAAAGCTCCAATAACGAGGGCGGCAACGAGATATTTGAATGGAGCGGAAGAAAGCCCCTTTTCTTCAGAAGCAGGGGGAGCCTGGATGTAGTTTTTTAAATGAACGGATGCCATAAGAGCCGATCCAATTGTATCAAAAGCCGATTCTCGAATCAACTTTTGGTTCTACAACTAAAATCTACACTTGACGTACAGTGTATGCAAAGATTTTTGGAGCTGTTTACTATGCCATCATGCCGATTGTTCTATTTATTTTTTGCCTCCCCCTCCCTCCTCCTCTCCCTCCCCCTGCAGCACCAGCTTATCCACGGGAGCGCTACGATCGAAGAGAGCCTAGATAGGCTCACCATCACCGCATCGGATAAAACCATTCTCCACTGGCAAGATTTTTCAGTAGGAGAAAATGAAACAGCCCGTTTTATTCTCCCAAATTCCCAATCTTCCATTTTGAACCGCGTCATCGACGCCTATCCGAGCAGACTTCTCGGAAAACTCGAAGCGAATGGAAGAGTCTTGCTAATCAATCCCAACGGAGTTTTAGTAGGTTTAAACGCCCAGATCAATACAGCTTCTTTCATTGCATCTTCACTCGATATTCTCGATTCAGCATTTCTAGATGGAAATGAACTCGCTTTCACAGGGCGCTCTGCAGAATCGATCATAAATCTCGGAAAAATCGACTCTTCTGAAGGAGAAGTCTTCCTCATCGGCCGACATGTCGAAAATCAGGGAATGATCCAAGCTGAGGGAGAAGTTGGAATAATCGCCGCATCGGCAGTCATACTGAAGCCAAAAGATCTCCCGGGCATCTCAATCCGCGTAAATCAAGAAATCGATCCAAATGAAAACTTCTTCGCCTACGCGTTTCATCACAATGAAGCTTCTGAAGATAGACCTTCTTTTGCAGTCCTCTCCGGAGAAATCCATGCAAGCGGAGAGCGGGTTGTCATATTAGGCGATGATGTCCTCCTGCAAGACCATGCGAAAATCGATGTCTCTGCCGACTTTGGCGGGGGAACAGTTCTTATTGGAGGCGACTTCCAAGGTAAGAACCCGAATATCTCTAATGCCCTTGTGGTCAAAACCTGGCCGGAAGCAACCATTGACGCATCCGCCCGCATGGATGGAGACGGCGGCCGGGTAGTTCTCTGGGCCGATGAAGCCAATTACTTCTATGGGAAAATCTCCTCTGAGGGAGGCGCCGAAGGTGGCAATGGAGGATTCGTAGAGATTTCGAGTCCTGGCGGATTTGATTTTGGCGGACTCGTTTCAACCCTTGCTCCGAATGGACAAACCGGTATGCTTATCCTCGATCCAGTCAACGTGACCATCTCAGGCGGTGCGACGGACCCAACGGTTGCACTTGGGAACCCAACTATTTTCAACATGCCGCCAGCAACGGTGATTATCAATGGAGCAGGACTTGCTGCTGCGCTAGCTTTAAGTAATGTCACTATCGACACGACCAATCCAAACATCATCCCTCCCATTCCGGGCTCATTTGGAGATATCTCATTTATCACCGTCCCCTTTGCTTGGGCGGCTGCGCCAGTTGGTGGAAGCACTCTAACCTTGATCGCTAATAGAAACATTACAAACACAGCAGCAGCCCCGATTAACAACTCCACCACAAATGGCAATATTGTGATGACCGCTGGAGCCACGAACGCGGCCGGACTCATCACATTGAGCGGCGCCGTGAACTATAGCAACGCGGCCTCAATAGGATTTCTCACCCTCTCTGCTCCCGGAAACATCACAACAGCGCTAACTGGCGATATCACTCATGCTGGAACGAGCGGAAATATCACGATCACGACAACCGGCGCCGGCAATATTGCCATCGGCGGCAATATAGACATCACAAATGCCGCCGCTACGAACAACATCACTTTAAACGCCGCCGGGACTGGAAATGTGACTACAACTGAACCGATTAATCACGCTGGGACAAGTGGCAATATTGCAATGACGAGCGCCGCGGGTTCTGTCACCATTTCCGATACTGTAATCATGTCTAATGCTGCAACAAATGGAGCTTTCACTCTCAACGCTCCCCTTGGAAATATCACTACGAATGCCGCAGGAGATTTTACCCACGCAGGGCCTTCAGGAAACACAACAATCACAGCTGGCGGATCAATCGCTCTCAGTGGAGACATCACCTATTCGAATGCGGCAGCAACCGCCTCTCTTAGTTTTACTTCGGGCAACGGAATGACTATCGCCGGTCTCATCACTACGAGTACTACCGGTACGCTCCTTTTTACAGATTTAAGCGCTGCACTGATGACTTTTAGAGCTAATGTTCAAAACGCGAATAGCGGACCCGTAATAGTCAATCGGAGTACTGCCGTAGGAGGACCTGCAGGAGCTATATTAATTGGAAACTTTGCAAATGCATCTGTCGGCTCGCAAAACGGCGCTACGACCATTAATGCCCCAAATGCCGCCGTCACGCTCCAGGCAGCAAGTTCCGCCCAGGTCGGGTTTTTTTCCGGCGCTGCAGTAGTAGCGTCTGGTCCCATTAACGTTACTTGCAATACACTCACCATCAATTCTTCCGGCAGCGCGACGGCAGCTCAAATCGGGCATGGGCGGTGCAGCTCCCTGATCGTCGCTAATTCTTCCACAACAGCCGCGGCTACAATTACTGTAATAGCTACAAACAATATCACCCTAGATGCTGCCGCCAGCAATAAGTGCCTCCCAACGATTGGACATGGGGCCCGTTTTTATGATGGAACTGCGGCAGGTTCCAATCTAGCAGGCAATATTAGCGTCGTCAGCCTAAACGGAAGCATAACCCTCACCCAACTCTCAGGGATAAATTCAAATACTCGGATCGGACATGGATATTTTGGAAATGCAGTCGGGGGGCTAATATTTCCCACTATTGCGGGCAATATTACTGTTAGCGCTCCAAGAGGAGCTGTCAGTCTTCTTTCGAATGGAGTGAATATCTCTAATTGCGTATTCATTGGGCATGGATCGTCAGAACCTTCCTTTGGAGCCTCATTAATTAATGGAGATATTCTCGTTGAATGCCTCGGAAACTTAATCTTAGACTCCATTAATGCAGGGGGTACACCTCCGACAGCTTCCATAGGATCCCTTTATGGACCGGGCGCTCCCAACGTCAATCAGAATATCCGTGTGGTCGCTGGAGGCAGTATTTTGATGCAATCGGTCAGATTCACACAAATCGGCTGCAGTTTTCAAACAGTAGGCGGTTCGATATATACGGGCGACATAGAGGTGGTTGCCGGGGGCAACATTACCATGAACACCACTGACGGCACCATCCTCATTGGCGTTAACTTAAATGGAGGGATCCCAGGTCAGTCGCTTTCCAATGTATCTGTCGCTGCCGGGGGGAATATAGCCATCAATGTTTTAGGGCCTGCGGCTGGTGGGTTTGGATTTATACAAGGCGGGGGAAATGTTGCTGTTTCCGCAGGAGGAAATATAACTCTTACCGCGGGCATCTTGCCAAGCACCGGTGGAAATATTCGGATTGGTACCGATCATCTAAATGGCGGAACCGCTGATGTTCGCATTTTTGCAGGAGGCGACATCCTGGCAAATAATTCCGTATCTGGCACGACAAACCTCGGGTTCGCAGAATTGAATTCGCCCCCCTATAACGTCCAGATTCGGGCCAGCGGCGACATCCAAATGTCCAATGGAATTGGTGGGGCTCAATCGACGACAACGGGAAGTATTTTCATTGAAGCCGACAGTCTCTTTCAAATAGGAGAATTCTGGACCTATACAGGGACAAATATAACGAGCATCTGCGAACTTCCCTTGGGTCTACCCATTTCGAATTTCCCGGTCATACTTCCGGCAACCTCTTTTACCAATTCCACCTTCCCGAATATCCTGACACCCCTTGCACCGGATGGATTGGGAGCATTCCGAGTTTTGACTGTGCCAAATGCAGTAAATATGAGAAATAACATCATTCTTCAGTCCACAACTGGAGATATCACAGTTAATTCCGCTTGCAGCCGTGTCGATGGAACCGCTCAAGCGCTCACTGTGGGGGTCGCCGCTGGCGCCAACATTCCCGGTGTGAATAATGTAAACATCATAACGACCAATGGGAATTTAACGATTGCCGGATCTATCTGCGAAAATGCCTTTCATGACGTCACGATCAACAGCGTTTTGAATCCCTGGACTTCGGATACGGCTATTCCTACGGGTTTGAAGGGAAATATCTTAATACGTGCATGCGACTCCATATCCGTTTTGGATGATGTAGTCTCTTCAGGGCCAATCGGCGCCTTGGGTTCGATTACTATGATCGCCGATAATAATTTAGACGGAACCGGCAATCTTGAGATTGGCGACGACATGGGGATCTCACCCACAATCAGCACAATCGATGGATCAATCACTCTCTCGGCAGGGCTGAAAGATCTATCCACCTGCTCAGTGCCTGCTATCTGCACGAGAACAAATGGAAGTACGGCCAATATCAATCACAGGACGGACAGTCTTGTCACTTGTCTAGGAACGGGCACGATCGTCGAAACCGCCTCAGGATCTATCAATATGACCACCGCTGATATCATAACCCAAAGCGGTTCCATTCACCTGCTCGCAGGCGTCAATATCAACATTGGCAGCACGATCCAAAACTTGGTCGCATCAGGAGAGATCATTCTGGTGGCGAACCGCGATATCAACCTCACAAATGCCGCAGCTCTCATCGACTCGCCGAATGCTGTCACGCTCGTTGTCGACAATGCCTTTCCCAACCCGTTCTTGGCAGGCCTTGGCAAAATCACAACAGCTGCGAACAGCCATATCAACGGAGTCCCACTCCAAATCTTCACCTCGCAGCAGGCATATAACTCGATCGGAGGATTCCTAACCTCAGGCAATCTCACATTCTCAGATGGAAAACTCTTTGAAAATACTTTCCTCGAGCAATGGTGCACCTATTTTGGCTGCCCCTTTCAGCGGGCAGGTTTAGGAATTCCATACACCATTTTCTATAAAAACTGCCTCCAGCAGGCGATGAATCAAGCCCAGATCATTACCCTCCAATTTCTCGTAGATCTCCACCCGTATAACGAATATCCAGGGTGGATCGAAGAATTCTTTGTTAGCCGCGATGGTGTTAGCTGGACACCCACAGACAGATACGTCATGGGCTTTAAAGATCCCTACATGCTGCGCCGCCGGATGCTCCATGGGTTCAATTTGCCAAAATACTGGACGAACGTGATGAGTGAAGGGCGTTTTCCCGATATTCAGTAATTAGAATTCTATATGTGTTTTCGGGTTGTTGAACGGCTTCAACTGGCGCCGGCGGAAGAAATAGGGTTCATAAATCGATTCGCCCGTCATGCTGAAGCGCTCAATCCATCCTGGAAAATAGAGGCCGTAAGGATTGAGATCGACGAGAAACTCTGAAACAATAATTCCAGCTTGTTGAATGATCACGCCCAAACACTCCTTATAAAAGACCGTATACGGAGTTCCTAGAATTGGCTCTGGATAATAGGTACACCAACGCTCTGATTGGGTGTCGATGAAAAGAGTCCCCTTGGCAAAGGCTTGCGCATTGAGAGTGCCCGAAATGAAGGTTTGAGACTGCCGCGCAGCGAATATTCTAAGAGCCGCTCCCGCAATGATCGAGGAGCCTGCATCCATTTGAAAAATGCCTAAATCTACGAGCCGAGGAACTGGAGCTTGGTTATCGCAGACAAGTTCGACATTCCCGCCAGCAACGATTTGGCCAGTAGAGCTCATTGTGATGGGGGCTTTTTTGGCAATGCTATGGTCGTTCACTCGAATATTCATAAAAACCTCGAGCGGCCGTAAACGGTTCAATGTTTTGGGCGCGTTGAATGCGGTCACTTTGCAAATGGTCACTGTCGTAAATGACTCTTATATCAATGCCTGGTCTGTGGCCGAGCTTTTTGAAAAACTTAGAGGGTTGCACCCGAGAGAAAAAATCACTTTTATTCTCGATAATGCCAAATATCAGAAGTGTCATGTCGCGATAACTGCTGCGAACATGCTGGACATCAAATTACTCTACCTGCCTCCATACTCCCCTAATTAGAACTTGATAGAGAGGGTCTGGAAATTTATTAGGAAGAAGAGTCTGAATTGCAAATATTACGAAACTTTTAATGAGTTCAAACTGGCGATATCAGGCTGCATTGAGAAATTCGGTGGAGAGTACAGGGGAGAACTTGAGAGTTTGCTGACGTGGACATTCCAAACGTTTCCGACAGACGGGTCTGTGGAGAAAGCAGCATGAAAATAATTTTAAGAACCTAACCGCGCGCAGTATACAACAGTTTTTGCTACCCACAAAGTGGCTTTTCTCTTGCCAGCAAGGAACTTAAGCTTTCGAAAATCGGCAGCATCCGGGTCAAGATGCACCGTCTTATTGAAGGCGAAATCAAAACCTGTACTCTCCGAAAAAATGCCTCCGGCAACTGGGACGTCTCCCTCTCCTGCGAGGTAAATATAGAACCTGCCGATCCTAAACAAGAGGCGATAGGGATTGACGTTGGTCTTGAACATTTTGCAACCTTGTCCAATGGTCAGGAGATTTCAAATCCCCGATTTTTCAAGTGTGGAGAAATGAAACTTGCAAAGGCCCAGAGGAAACTATCCGTACTGAAAAAAGGTACTCAAGAACGCTGTAGGCAGGGAAAGGTGGTTGCTAAAATTCACGAACGGATCAGGAATCAGAGAAAGGACTTTTGTCACAAAGAATCTAAAAAAATAGTCGATCAATATCAATATATATGCGCAGAAGATCTGGACATCAAAAAAATGGTGGAAGGATCATATTTTGCGAAAAGCATTACAGACGCAAGTTGGAATCAGTTTCGTCAGTTCCTTACCTACAAAGCGGCAGAAGCTGGTAGGAAATTAGGACTGGTAAACCCTGCCTATACTACACAAGAGTGTTATCGCTGTAAGCATCGAGAAAAAAAAGAACTTTCAATGAGAGAACATCACTGTTCT
>JANPFC010000114.1:0-4218 GCA_031423235.1 Chlamydiota bacterium
AGATGGGCTGCGTCGATTTAAAATTTAATCCTTCTCTGTGGGCTCTGTGCCCTCTAGCGAACCCTGTTCGCGGGTGGTAAAAAAATATTTTTCGATTCTTGAACTTTTTTCGGTATATATTCGTCCTCGACAGGATTCGAACCTGCGACCTGAAGCTCCGGAGGCTTCCACTCTATCCACTGAGCTACGAGGACTCAAAGCCAAATAGTATATTCAAGTGGACTCCAGGAGGCAAGGTTCTTTCTTTGCAGTCCAGTTCCAACACTTTTCTCCCACATAGTTATGCAGCCTGGATGAATCGACCGCAAACCAGATCAAAGCGCCGATTGCAAAGAGGAGTGGCGATGCCGGCCCCGTTAGCGCCACCACGCAGACCGAAGCAACTATACCAAGTATAGCTATCGCGATCAGGATGATGTACTTCACCTTCTGCTTGAACGCCGCCTTCTCAACCTCTTTAATCAGGGCTCTCGCCTCAACAGGATCAAACTCTGCCAAGAGTTTGGGCAGTTTTTCCCTTACAAGGGCAGCGCATGCCGCACTCGTCCGGAGTTCAAACCGGTTCCACTTTCTCTGCAGAATTTCCGCGCTATTAGGCTGTTTTTTTTCATCATCAATCAAAGCGACCTGATCCTTCAACCAATTCAAAGCTGACCAGTCCCCGCCCTCTTTCACAACCGCTTTAAGCTGGCTGTGAAACTGAGAGGCTTTCCAAAGACCGTGAGCGCCATAAGCCAAAATGCCCCCGTACATCGCAACGCCAAGACCGGAAAAAGCAGGTCCGAGGGCCGCTGGAGGAGTTGCCCCTTTCAAGATCATCACCCCTTCCGTTGCAAGAATAGATGAAAGACCGGCGTAAGTAGCTCCAACGCCAGTCCACAATCCATTGTGCACAACGCCTTCGAGATCGCCGCAATTAGCTGCAGCCTTCACTTTTTTGGCCCCATCCCGGACAACCGCAAGACCAACAGGGATACCGACAAAGCCCCCAGCAGCAGCAGATGCGGCCACAAAGGCCGTTGCCGCAAAGGGAAGCGGTGTTAAAGCTGCCGCTGTCGAAGTCCCGTTTCGGAAAAGGGAGTTCCCGTCGATGAAGCAGCTGCCCGCTTCTCTCGCTTCTGGGAAAAAGCTTAAGGTTTTATTCCAGTCATTTCGGACTGCGTGCTCTTGAAAATACTGTGGATCAAATGTTCCAACACTCATAAATACACCAATTCATTGCATTATTAGAAAATAGAAAAGGGCTATGCCCCGCTCAACCTAAAAAATCTGATAGATAAAAATTTGAATATGCGAGGTTAGACCCGCATAATAATGCAAGTTTGCCCTGGAAGGGCTAAAAGGAGGGTTAAAAGACAAAATGAACTATTGTTCTTCATGCAATTAATAATACCAAAAAACACAAATTACTTCAAACAAAATACAAATTCTTATTTAAACAAGAGAGTCAATAAATTTATTGACTCTCAGATGGGACATATTTATAATATCCTTAAAATAGCGCTTCTTAACTGCCCGCCGCGCTAGCTCCACCCTTTGCTGCTGCTTGCAGAACGGGAGGGAGAATTTTGCTTAAATAGTCTTGAACAAACTCGGCCACACAGTTCTTTTTCCCATTATAATAGTGAAAAATCTCTCCAGTTTTCTTGGCCTTAAGTTTTTCAGCAAACCTATCAGGAGATATCAGAAGATCGGGATGACACTGACTTAATAACGCTCTCTTTGCCCGAGGTGCGCATTGGACCACGATTCCATCAATCTCATAAGGATGCGCTATGTTATACAAAGCAAGAGCTTCTTCATCGCTTTCAATTTGAATCGGTGCATGATCATACATATAGCCAATCACCTTCTCTACTGTGCTCTTGGGAACATCCCAATTGAGCTCAATCCTCTTATCTACAGACTCCTTCATTCCCGCTTGGCTCATCCTTAAAATTACAGGCGAATGGGCAGCAGCCAACATAAAGTCAACGGGAACCGACTCTCCGGCAGGTGCTCCCTCAACATCAAGAGATTCAGCTGCGGCCGCCGCAGCGGGCATTTCTGACCTGCCGCAGTTTACAGTTACTACGGGCATCTGCTGTCCTCTCATTGAGAGAAACTGTTTCATATTTGGCATTTCTACAACAGGGACTGGTTTAGCGATGTCGGCCTCGACTAAAACTTGCGCCGAGTTATGAGCTAAAGCATATTTGTCAAAAATACCTTTATATCTCCGAGAAAAGCTCTCACATTGCTCTTGATGAAGATCCGCATCTACTAAACTTTTTACTATTTCCTGGTGTCTATTCTGCGGCAAAGCATCAAATACTGCCCTGAAATTAACGGCTCCGAAGCCATATGACATTTCTCGTCTTCTTAGTTCAGTTTCTGATAATTTGTCCAAATGAATGAAAATATGACCATCTCTAGAGAGACTATATTTCCCAGATTTTTCAGATTTTTCAGCATACTGTAAACTAAAAAAAGTATCCCGATTAACTGTTACATGTAAATCTCCATGCCTTAATCCGCTAGAACTCGCTGCTGCAGCCATAAATCTCCTCAAATTAGATTTTATTAATAATCAAAGACAATTATACATATAAATTAACTTTAATTAAACATAAAACAAATAATATATAAACATCAGAATATAACTAAAATTTTAATTATACAGAAACAAATAGAACAGAGCAGGCGGAGACCGCCTCAAAGCAGCGATAGATGAGCTTTCTTTGAGGCTAGACGCTGCCAGCTCGGGAGTCAATGTGTAAACGAATAAAGTAAAGGAACACTTTGAGATCGTCCTAATACAGTAATCGCACTCCTCTCTTTTTTGTAAGCAGTGACCCTGAACAGATAAGCGTGGGTCTGCGTTGGAGGCGGACAAAAGGGCATATACTGCTTCTTGTTGCTTGTATTAGGCAGTACATACGGTTGAATGATCGGATCGGTCGAAGCGCCCTCTCTAATACCTTGCTTCGAAACAACTCCATCATCAGGAAGATCCATTAGCGGCAAGTCCAACACCCAATGGTCATATTTACAGCATTCATTGCACTCATAGGCGCAAGTGGTGTCTTCAACTAAAACCCGAAGATGGGTAGTTCCCTCTGGCAACCCGCTCCATTGAATTGGAGGAGAAATCCCTTTACCAGCAGGGGGGCATCCATAATAAACGGGGACAAAAGAATCTGGGCCTTGCGTCGGGCACATCACCTGAAAATTCGGATCATAGCTACTAGCCGTAGCTCCTTTGCAAAATGGACCAGACAAAGGATCGTTAGAACAGCCGCTTATTAAAAAAAGAACACCCGCCAATAAAATCGCCTGCAAATTCATAGGTCTCATGCTGTCTCCGGTTTGGTTGCAGTATTTTTTTAAAGCGTATATTTTTCAAGATAATGTTGCGCAATCAGATGGAATGTTGCGCAATCAGGCAAAATGTTGCGCAATCAAATGGATAGAATGAGGCAGGCGGGGGCTTCTTCTGATATGCGGTAGACCAGACCTTTTTGGGGATCGAGAGTCACTTCGTCACCCTCTCGGAGGATCGACGAATAATTCCCATTTTCCGCTATAGAGGAAATAGCTCGATTTAAAATTTTATTTCCAATTAACTGATCGACTCTCTACCATCTTCCCTACGCAATAGCGGAGGGGAGTATGCGCAAGTCCTTTTTCACAGCATTTCTTTTCTTTCTATTCGCTCTTGCGGCAGATGAAGAAATCGGCCTTATCCCCTCAAGCCCAGATCAAATTGCATCTTTAAACTATGATTCCGGCTTTTTGATCGGGGGCTGCGTCAATCCAGCCTCAGGCCAGCTTTGTTTAAGTTCTGTCGATCTAGTTGCAAAGGGCGCTCAAGAGCTGAGTTTATTCCGCGTCTACATTCCGCCCGTTGTTGCTCTTCCTCCGAGAGTGAATTCTGAAATGCAAGAGTACTACAACCAAAGATCCTTTTTGATGGCCCTCCAGAAGAATCATAGGGGATGGGTCTTCCTCCCCCATCTAAAATTGGAGCGGAAGGGAAGTGAAATCAAAGTTCCCGATAGCAACGGAGCCATCTACTCTTTTTCGAAGGGAAAACTGATCCATACATCAGGGATAAGCAATATTTCAGGGGATATCCCATCAGGGAAATTCGATCCGAGAAATATTAGAATCAGCGAAGATACTTTTTCTATCACCGTCCTTTTGCCCAATGGCACCAGGAGATTTTACAATCACCAT
>JANPFC010000115.1:0-3826 GCA_031423235.1 Chlamydiota bacterium
TTTGGGCGGGTTCAAAGCGCCGAAAATCAACTAAAAAAAAGGGCACTGTATTAAACCAATACTATGCCCTTTTTTTTAGTTGATTTGTCGGCAGCTTTCAATCCCGCCAAAAAGCCGATTCTTGAATCACGATCGGTATAATCCCCCAGACAAATAAGCCGTGAGATTTATGAAACACCGTTCGGTCATCAGTCTATTTTTTTTATCCACTCTTTCTAACCTGAGTTTTGGTGCGCAACCCGTTTATGTAGGCAACTTTGGAGACCACAGCCTATATTTCTTAGATCCAGCGACAGGAAACTCAAGCCTTATTGCCTACGTTGCTCCTGGAACTGGCGACGGATTGATTCAATTCGGCCTGGGCGGCCCAACAACGGGGTATGGACTCAATATTGGAAATTCGACAATCTACAATATTAATTTAGTAACCGGTGATTACCTCCCCGTTGCTACTTTGCCTCAACCTGGCCAGGGAATGGCTCTTGCTAATAGTACGACAGCCTATTTGGGGCTTGTAGGCAATATTTATTCCGTAAATTTAGAAACCGGTGCTACAAATTTGGTCACCCCGTCTCTAGTTTCAAATACTATTTTCATAAGTACTCTGGCGATTAGAAATAATACAGCTTACGCGGCTGGGTATGGCGATACGAATCTTTATGCTGTCGATCTTCAAACAGGCTCAACTACTAAAATCACTGCCGCGCCCATTAATAGTGGGAATGTTGGAATAGCTTTGGGGCGCAATACGGCTTATGTAACAGATCCATATACCAACGAAGTGTATGGCGTTGATCTCCGGACAGGAAACTCCTTTCTATTGGCAATGATTGCTCCTGCAATACAGCTTACTGGTATCAGTGTGGTTAACAACACAACTGCTTATGTAGCCGATGGCAGCAATATTATATATTCCCTTGATCTGAATACAGGAGCGTACTCCCCAATTAACTCCAGTCCCGTTCCTGGAACAACTGGATTCAACAACGGTATTTTTCCGTTAACTATTTTCCCTCAGATTCCAACCAATGGGCTAAGCGGAAACAATCTCAAATTGGCGAATTATTTCAACCTGAACGCTCCATTTACTACAGCTCTTTTATACCTGTTAAGTGAATCGGAGCTGAAAGAAGCTCTAGAGGCGATAGCGCCCACAAGAAATGGATTTGCAACTTTTGCTGCCCAAAATGGCTACCTCGCATCTTCGCAACTGGTGACTGATCACTTGCATCAAAGACGATTGACTGGTCGAGTTCGCCGAGATCAACCAAAGTCGGTCGCTGCAAACAATCTTTTGGTAGACGCATCAACTGGAATCAATCCAAAACTAGGTCAAATAGAAAATGTCTCCGAGAATCGACTGACTGGATTTACTGGTTGGCTTGCAGGTTTTGGCGAGTATGCTCATGAGAAGGCTCAACACGAAACTCCTGCATTTAGTTTGTCTTTAGGAGGCGTTCTAGCAGCAGTGGATTACGATTTCATTACCGATAATACAGTCGGATTCGGAGGCTCTTATGTCCATTCTCATGTTCATCAGGAGGATGGCATGGGTTATGCAAATGTAGACCAAGGATTCCTAACTGGGTACAGCTCCTTGCATGCTGCAGATTGGTTATTCGATTTTGCCCTCTGGGGCGGATACTACTCCTGCGCCAACTATCGAAAGATCCAGATCGCCCCGACAAACTTCTTTAACTATCCGATATTTAATAAGACGGCAAAATCGCACTTTCATGGATGGCAAATGGCTCCCCATTTAGAAGTCAGCTACGACCGATGGTATTCAATCAAATCTCATCCAACAGAGTTTGCTATCACCCCCTTTTTAATGGGCGATTGGATTGCTAATTGGGAGAGTCAATTTCGCGAAAGTGGGGCTGATGGTTACAATATGTCTCAGAAGGGGAGGTTTTGTTCTCTATTCAGAGGAGAGACAGGCGTTCGCTTTCGTCAACTGCTGGAATTTAGCTGGGGTGATCTCGTGTTTCAGGAAAAAGGTTCATACGCCTATCAAAAAATGTTTGGAACCGGAACAATCACCGCATTTCTTATTGGCTCACCAGGCCAGTTCACAGTCAGCACTTTGACTGAAGCACTGAATCTAGGTGTAGTCGAGTTTTCTCTGCTTTTTAATCCCCTTCGTCCCACTACACCCTATCTCGATATCAGATATCAAGGCGAGTTTGGCTCTGGATATCAGTCGCACCAAGGCGTTGTCGAAATAGGCATGTCATTCTGATTTATACCCGTTCCTGATCCAAGAAGCGGTTTTCAATCCCGCCCTTGCAGCTTTGTAAAAACTCCTGGAGATTAGAAATTGGAAGCTCAAGCTTACGCCCTCCTTTGAATACGATTTGAAAAACCCGATCGGGGGTAATCCCAACAGCGACAAATTTTTTCCCATTTGGAAATGGGTTATCGACTTGAATGCGGCGGCCTGCAGCCACTTTTCTAAATATTTCAGCGCACTTTAAAACCTCTTCATTGCTCCCTGGGTAAATGAAATAGACGATTCGGCAGCAGCTAGGTTCTGGGAACCATTCGGACAAAGCCACGATTCGGGGAAGTTTTGGCGAAGTAGAGATCCTTCCCTTTGGCACGTAGCAAGAGTAGACCTCCCAAGCGCAATCTTCGATTGGTATACAAGTAGACCCTACATCCAAATTCTGAATTTTTGAAACTGGCGCCGCACACATAACAACCCCCGATAAAAAAAATGAGAGCAGGTTATACCAGACAACTGAGAATTAAACCAAGGAAAGTGGCCTTCGCTACCGCTTCTATTCAGTAAGTCTCTGAAGCGTCGTATCTACAAAATCTTTCCCCTTATAGATTTTTCGAATCTCTTCCCGTTCTTTTTTGTACTTCCCGACAACTTCACGATCATTAAAAACGACAAAAGTTGGGATGGGAAAATTAGACATGGAAACAGACTTATATAGCGGCGAGTCACTATCTTCAGAATGAAAGCCTTTCAAGCAGGGCGCTTTACTCCAATATTTCCATTGAAAGGCCCAAGCATTTTTAGCCCCGAATCCAAAAAGAATTCCGTGTAGAGCTGAGTGATTTAAAGCTATATTCCAAAATTCTGAGTCCAGATTCTGGATTTCGGAGACAACTTTGATTGGGTCAAAATCAAAGCCAACTACGTTGCGGAAAGAAGCATAATTCTCTTGGATTACTAAAGCCGTTTGAAGAGTATCCACTAAATATACGTTGCTGATTTTCTCATCAGGCGTCATATCTCTTCTAAACAGAAGAAATCTATTTTGAGGAAATCGATCTTTTATTTTTTCCCACCTGTCCCAATTTTCATCCAAATCATATTCAACAACTAGAACATTTTGTTTTTCCTCAGGAGAAAGCTGGTTATAATAATCCTGCACTTCTTCATCCGTATAGTGGGAAATAGTGATCAAGGTCATTGGCTTACTTCCCCAAAGTGTATAGATCGAAGTTTCCCGAAGCAAAAGATCTTGAAAAAACTTTGTTAACCAAACTTTTTCCTCTTTCGAGTACTTCGCTGAAAGCGAGGAAGAATTTTTTGCATCAGAATGGCAGCTATTCAAAAAAATAGCAGCAACCACAAAAACTCCAGCATAGAATGCCAATTCTCTAAATTTTTTCACTTTTTTCATCCATTGCAGAACAGTAGGCTGTCCATATAATCCTGATATCCCGAAGTAAAATGTAAAGCGGCTTTATACACAAACTACCTGAAGAATCGGCTTTTTGGCGGGATTGAAAGCTGCCGACAAATCGACTAAAAAAAAGGGAGCCGTATTGGGAATACTGTCCCCTTTTTTTTAGTCGATTTTCGGCG
>JANPFC010000116.1:0-37156 GCA_031423235.1 Chlamydiota bacterium
ATCCTCTGCGATCCCTGCGTTCTCTGCGCCTCTGCGGTAAATTTCTTCAAGCAAGATGTTTTTCATGCAATCGTCCTGGGATATAGGCTTCTATTTCGAAGGATATATTAAACGGAAATCTTCTCTAAGAATAGATCCGAAAAATGAAAATTCAATGATTTTCCAGCGTTTGCAAAAGTCTTTAATTTTTGCTTTTGGAATGGAGATCTGTAGTTTTTTCATGAAGCGCCCATAAAAGCCCGTCATTCCCATACAGCCGAGGCCCAAACCAGGTACCTCAAGTGTACGAAATCTTTTTAAATCCACGATAGAAGCCCTTTAAAGTTGGAAGGCTTCTTTGGTCTCTTGCAGATCATAAATTGAACGCAATTCCACAAGCAACCCATCTTCATTTAGTTTTCCGAGAACAGTCTCGTATACATTGTGTCCAGAATAGGTATGATACTCAGTAATAATAGCAAAATAGTTGGAGTCGTCACTTTTTAATGTGATCAGCGGATCAAATTTTTCAATTTTTGCCAGGACCTGTTTTTGGTAGAAATCTGTGTTATTGAATTCATTAATGAATTCAGCTTTGTTTTTATCTTTGTAATAAGGGGATTTGAATTCGAAATTGTCTGCCAAAACAGTTGGGTCGATATGACCTTTGGTAAACCAGAAAACTGTCTTTTGTATTGTGTTATCTTTTACCCCGGTGAGTTCAGATTCAGCAATGGGGCTACGTCCACATCCAGCCAAGAGTCCTACTATTAACAGAGCTAAATAGGAAAGTTTTTGCATGGTCTATCCTGTTAGTAGAGGTAGGGGATGATTTTGTAGGGGACCCTTGCGCAATACTCTTCCCAATACAATCCGTACTTGTCAGCACACCGCCGATCATGGCGGAATGCCCTGTCTACTAGCAGGATCGTCAGAAAGACCAGATAGAAGTAGGGGAGGAAGTTGGCAAAAAGTGCGGGGAGCGACCAGAAAAAAGCTCCCATCAATTCAGGTATGTAATGGAAGTGGCGCGATAGCCCCCACCAGCCAGATGTGAGGAGAATCGTCTGTTTCGTTTCGCCGTTTTGGGTTTGATAGGTAGCGTGGATGAGAGAGGGGTTGTTTCCCCAAATCTTGCAGGCCCCATTTTTCGCCCGTACTTGCTGTCTTTGTCTGTCAGCAAGGTAATTGATCATAATGCTGCCAACGCCTGCGAGGAATATTGTAGTGGCGAGCACTGTCCCAAGTTCGTTTGGATGGTTGACGAGATAGAGGGTTGGGGATGTGTAGATGCAAGGCAGCCAAACAAGGCAGCCCCAGCAAATCATAAATCCAGCTCGGTCATGCATGATGTCGAGCGAACGAAGATATCCCGTTTCCCAGAAGAAAAATTTTCCGACGTAGATGAGCTGGAGGGCGACTGCAACAACCATTGAGTCGCTAAGCCCATAGAGTTCTTGCTGCTTGGCTGCATAGGAAAGGAGGATCAATGGCCATCCCATCATTCCAAAACGGCAGTTGGTGAACATCTTTACGTCCCATCCGAAAATGCGTGGATAGAGTTCTGTTCCCCAATAGAAATCAAAGAGTCGGTTGCCTGTTACGCCAGAATCGGTGCTGGAAGGCTTATAAATCCCTTTGAAGTAGAGAAAGAGACAGAAGAGTAGGCTAAAGCAATTTAACGCGCCTAAAATGGGTCCTAGATTGTCGTAGATGATCGTTGCGGAAAATAGCTGGAACTTGGTCGCGAGAAAAAATGTGGCAAAGGTAATGATAAAGCAGGCAAGTCCATTGGCTTTATAAATTGGAACATTCCCTTTTGGCGTAATCGGGCCGACGAATGGCTTGCCGGGAACGGCTTTCATTAGAAAGAGTTGAAATGCCGCAAAGGAGGCGATGATTTTCCAGGCGGTGGCCGATCCAAAAAAAACTGGGAACCAGATCGATGCGACTGTTGAAAAAAGTCCTTGGTTCCACACCAAATGCCAGAAATTTTGGAACGAACCGTCTAGTGCGGTGGCTGTATACCAAAACACGAAAACGGTTGGTGGACAGAGAGTTAAGAGCGTAAGCGGAATGAGGTAACGGTGGATCCATTTAGGTATCCGAGTAGTTGAATCGGTCATGTTTTCTCCCTGCGGGTGCAAACATAGAAATATAAGATTCCTATTGTTTTTTTCCACCTCTTATTTTATGATCGGTCATAAATCCATGCGTTCAGGCATGGGCAATTGTAAAGATGATGACATACAACACGACAACCACACTTCTCGGAGTGAATACCGGTACCATTATGGTGGCCGGCGTGGTCGTGATGTGCAATGCCACATCGCACTAATTGCCCTTGCCGCCTGAACTTCACATACAAAAACCCAAAAATCTCCAAATGAAGCTCCGGCGGGGAGGCTGCAACCCGAAGGAGACCTTATGTCATCAGAAGCTATACCCAAAGAAATGCCAAAGCCGTCTGTACTCTCTACAGGCCTTGCCCTGTTTTCGATGTTTTTCGGAGCGGGCAATATCATATTTCCTTTGATCGTGGGTAAACTCTCTGGTACCGAAACCCCCTATGCGATTTTGGGGCTTGGCATTTCTGCGGTCGCGTTCCCATTTCTTGGGCTTATTGCGATGATGCTCTACTCAGGAAATATTACATCTTTTCTCTCCCGGATGGGGAAATGGCCGGCTTTCGCCCTCCTTTTTGTCCTCCAAATGAGCCAAGGGCCAGCGGGAGCGATGCCGCGCCTTGTTACCCTCATGCATGCGAGTGTAAAATCCTACTTGCCCAACCTTTCTCTGCTTGGCTTTAGCATTTTTATTTGCTTAACTGTTTTCCTTCTGACGATCCGCCCGCAAAAAATCATTCACCTTTTGGGCGTAGTTCTGACCCCCTTATTGCTTCTAACACTGGGAGTATTGGTCGTTGTCGGATCCATTTGGTCTCCAGAGGCGCAGCCGGTTTTGGAGTCTAGCTCCCACTATTTTGGCCAAGGGCTGAAGCTTGGCTATCAGACAATGGACCTATGCGCGGCCCTCCTTTTTGCAACGATGATCTTGCCCCATCTTTCCCAGGGGACAACCGACCCGAAAGTGATCCGCCGCCGCATGACCCATGCGAGTCTCATTGCATCAGTTCTTCTCATGGTGACTTACGTTGGTCTTTGCTGGATCTCTGCTCATCATAGCTGGACGCTTGGAGATGTGGCTCCTGAAGATCTCTTGCAGCGGATTGCACTAAAAGTTCTCGGTCCATTTGGTGGAATTGTGGCTGCCATATCGATTTTTCTCGCATGTTTTACAACAGCGATTTCCTTAGCCGCGGTATTTTCTTCCTACTTGCGGAACGACCTCTTTAAAAACCGCCTTAGCAACGGCACCGCCCTTGCATTTACACTTGGTGTGACTGCGGCGTTTGCTACAATGGGATTTGGGGGGATTGTGAAGCTTTGGGGGCCGCTATTAGAGGCGCTCTATCCGGCGCTTATTGTTCTTTGCGTATTTAACATTGCTCACAGACTTTATCAGGTGAAGTCGATCCAGCCGCCGGTGTTTTTCACGTTAGGAGTGGCTCTCGGAGGCTACTGCTTCGGATGATCTCTGAACGCTGAATGCTGATTGCTGAACTACTCGGGGCTACGCCCCCGGACCCCGAGAAGCACCCGGAGATCAGCGTTCAGCAATCAGCGTTCCTAGTTCCTTTTGCGTAGCCCCGAGTAGATCCGCAATCAGCAATCAGCGTTCAGCGTTCCTTTTAGGTATTGCCATTTGCCGTCGATTTTCTCGAACTGGCTCTTTTCATTGAGCTGGGCGTGGCCTAAGTGGGCGATGAAATGGACCCAGTCTTCCCCATATCCAATAATTTCAAGCTTCAGGAATTGGGTCGAATGACAAAATTCTAAAATAGCCTTCTGCCACTTCTTGCGATCTTTTTCGTAATAGGGGCTTTTCGGGTGGGTGGTCATGATGATGTAGTTGGCTTTGCCCAGCGCATAGGCCGTGTAGCGCGATCGCATCAAGGCCAATGCTGTAGGCGGAAGCTTCCCTTCATGGTAGGGCTTGCAGCAGTCAGAATATTTTTCCCCCGAACAGCAAGGGCAAAGCATCTTAGATAGCTCTTGAAAGGAGTTTTAACACAAATGCAATCGCAATCGGCATCCGCACTGTACTCCATCCCCACAATTTGTGGAAAATGCTGAGCACCGTAAGGACGATGAGAGCTGGATAAATCGCTTCCAAGATCGGTCCGAGGAACCGGGCAATGCCGGAAAACTCTAGAGTCGAGATGGAAAATGTGATCCCCAAAGTAGTGATGAGGGCGATTGGGTGGTTGATCTTGTTCTTCGTCACTTCTTTGCGGAGGAAATCGGCAAAGAGGGATGCTAGAACGATCGCTGTGGTAAGACATGCCAGGACGACTGCGCAGCATACAACCGGGGCTGCCCATGATCCTAGAGCTGCCTGAGCGATAAAGCCGAGCATTTCTTGAGGCGGTATGTTTGCCAGTTGCGGTGCGTAAATGGCGCCGAGAAGGACCAGAACGACATAAATGACCGACAGGAGGCCGGCTCCAATAATGGAGGACTTAAGGAAGATGGGCAATGAGTGGGCGCTGTCTTCTGACTTTTGGTGGTCTTTCAAATGTTTAATGACAAATGCGGAAAAGAAGAAGGCGGCCAATAGGTCCATCGTTTGGTAGCCTTGGAAAATTCCGTTTTTGAAACTGTTCCACGTCCCGTTTGGACTTGGGGTTGGGATTTCGGCTGAAAGGAGTCCAAATACAGCAATCGCGGCTAATGAGAGGAGGAGGATTGGAGTTAAAATTGTGCCGAGGAGAGGGACAATCCGGTTCTTCCGAACGGTGAGTAAAAATATCACTGCACAGGAGAGGATGCTGAAGAGCCATAGGGAGGTGTCGGGAAGGAGGAGGCGGAACGAGCCGTGGGCGACAGTGATGCAGCGGGCTAGAACTCCAAAAGGTCCCATAAGCGAGAGCGCGATGAGGGGGAACCAAAATACTGCTGGTTTACCAAGCCTTCCAAAGAAATCTTTAGAACTTCCATTAAAGAGGAGCATGGCGAGGATCCCTAGAAAGGGGACAAGCACGCCTGTGAGTAGGATGCCAATTGCCGCGAACCCAAAGTGGCCTTCGCTTGTTTGGCCGACAACGAGAGGGAATACCAGGTTGCCAGATCCGAAAAACATCGAGAACATGGCAAGCCCAGTCGAAATAATTAAAGTTTTGTTTTTCATTAGCTTATATTATAATAATGGCTAGATTATACGTCCATCTTCCATTTTTGCAATCCGGTCGGCAAAACTGAAAATACGGGGGTCGTGGGTTACGACGATTAGGGCTCTGTTTTCGTTCAATGCAGTTTTTTTTAAAAGCTCCATCACTTTTTGGCCCGTGTCGTGATCTAGATAGGCGGTTGGCTCATCGCAGACGATCAGTTTTGGTTCGTGGATGATGCTGCGGGCGATGGCGACTCTTTGCTGCTGGCCGCCAGAAAGTTCGAGGGGGGAGGTGTGGATTTTTTCAGATAGGTCGAGTTTCCCCAGTAAGATTTCAGCTCTGGCTTCGGCTTCAGACTCAGAGGTTCCATTGATAATGAGAGGAACGGCCACATTCTCAGTAGAGGTGAGCATTGGGACTAGGTTGAAGGATTGGAAGACGAAACCAATATTTTTTCCTCGGTAGGCCGTTTTTTCACCATTTTTCATTGCCGATAGGTTCTCTCCGAAGACGAGGCTTTCCCCTTCATCTTGCGTGAGAACGCCGGCTATGACTGAGATAAGGGTTGTTTTCCCAGAACCAGATGGGCCGACGATCATCACGAGCTCGCCCATATGAACCTCAAGGTCCACGCCGCGGAGCGCTTCAACGCGGGTAGTCCCTGTCACGTATGTTTTTTTGATATTTTTACAACTGACTGCCAGCATAGGTTCAACTTTTAAATACGATTGATGGATCTAGTTTTCTTACTTTTCTCATGCTGAGCCAGGCGGCAAACATACTGATGAGTCCGACGCTCAAACAGGTTAATATGAAAAGGAGCAAGGGCATGCGGAAGGAGAGTTCTGTTCCTCGAGAGAGAAATCCAAAGAGCGATGCGGCGCCGATCCCAATACCCCATCCGATTGCTCCAGCCCAAAAAGCTTGGACGAAGATCATCCGGGTCAGCATCTTGTTGCTGGCCCCCATCGCTTTGAAAGTGGCGAAGTAGCGGAGATTATCCAGGGTGAAGTTGTAGAATGTTTGGCCTGCAATGGCAGTTCCTATGATGAATCCTAAAATCACTGCGACCCCAAAGTTGATCGGGATGCCCGTATATTTCATGAAGTAGAGGATAGTCTTTCTCTTAAACTGATCTGAGGTGTAGGCGGTAAGTCCTGTCGCAGCTTTGATTTTTTGACACACTAGTTTTGGATCCTCCCCTGGTTTTGATCTCGCTAGAATAAATGAGAGATTTTTCCTTTCGGAAGGGGCGAAAGTTAGGGCTCTATTGAAAGTTGTATAGATCACCGGTTGGGACTGGAAGGTGCGGGAGACCTTGCAAATTCCTTGGACGATGGCTCTATGGTCATTGAGCTCGATCCGGTCGCCTATACGGAGAGGCTCATTTTCTATCGGGAAATCGTGGGCGAGCTTATCGCGAGCTCCTACATCATTGACAATGATCGCATCGGGCATCCGCAATTTTTGGATATTGCCCTCCAGGAATTCTGGCGGCCCGCCGATGAGCGTCCCGTCATCAAGCCCGATTAGAATACAGGTTTGGAAATTCCCATCTTCAAGACGGGCCCTGATCAATCCTTTGAAAAAGGGGACTGCCCAATCGACCCCCTCTATGCTTTTGACCCGATACAAGTCTGTTTCTCTCAGCGGCTTGATGTCGTCGATATACTGAACCTTCTTATCCATCACCCAGATATTGGCCTGCGATGTGTCACTGATGAAACTAAAAGTGCGGGACATAAGGCCGATAAAAATCGCAGCTTGTTGAGACATAATGAAGGAGGAGAAGCTAAGTCCTACAATAATGCCGATGTATTTAGCTCGATCGCCGATGAGCATTTTTAAGGCGTAGCGCAGCATGTCCACTCTCCGCCTAGTGATTTATAAACTGCCATTAGGTACTCGCTCAACGACTGTTCGCTAGATATGAGCGTCTGTTCGGCAAAGAGAACTTGCTGTTCGGCGTCGAGTAGGTCTGTATAAGAGTCGAGTCCCGCCTGATATTTGACAGCTGTGAGGTCGCGGCTTGTCCTTAAATGGTCGATTTGAGCTTTTAATTGGTTTAAACGGCGCTCCTCGTTCGAATAGGCTGTCAATGCATTTTCCACATCTTGGAGCGCCTCCAAAACAGTTTTTTCATAAGTGAGTAGGGCCTCTTTTTGGACCGCTTTAGTAAGGTCGATTTTCGATCGGATCCTTCCAAAATCAACGAATGGCCAAAATACATTAGGTCCAATGCTCCAAGCTTCCCCTTGATGGGTGAACCAGCTACCTGCCTGATCCGATTGATAGCCAAAGGATCCGTTAAGGGAGAATGTGGGGAAAAGTTCAGCTACAGCTGCGCCGATGCGGGAGGTGGCTGCCGCAAGGAGCCTTTCTGCTTGCCGGATATCGGGTCTGCGGCGCAGCAAATCTGAGGGGAGTCCTACGGGGATTTTTCCGCTGGCTTGTGGGATGGGCTGAAAGGCGAACCATTCTTCCGGAATATTTTCGGGCGCTCTTCCGAGGAGTACGGCAATCCGATAGAGCGTCTCACTTGTTTGCGCTTCGAGAGGGGGGAGCGAGGCTCTCTGCGTATCGAGTTCAGCTTGGGTCTGCAGAGGCTCGATATCGGAGCGGAGTCCTGCTTGATAACGTACTTCAGCCATGAGAAGACGCTCTTCGCCCACGCGGATTTGATCCAGAGTTGTCCCAATTCTCTTTTGCAAAGAGCGGAAGGAGGCGTAGTTGCGGGCCACTTCGGCAAGGAGTGAGATGTAGACATTGCGGAAATCTTCATAGGAGGCTTCAAGGTCGAAATATGAGGCGTTTTTCAAACTGCGCAGTCTGCCGAATAAGTCGAGCTCCCAGGAAGCATCAAATCCGAATAGGAACAGATTTTGCACAGGAGGACCAGCGAACGGGGCGTCGAAGAGCTCTTGGCTGAGCCGTTCTCGTACGGCCGAAGCATCGATATCGATCTCGGGCCATAGATTCGCGGAATCGAATTGGTAGCGGGCCCTCACTTCGGCAATCCGCTCGCCTACAATCCGTAAATCGTAGTTGCTTACGATTGCCTCATCGATCATTTGATTGAGAATTGGGTCGTTGAACTGCGTCCACCAATCTCTTAAGTCGATAGCAGGACCTTCGGCGCCCACATTTTCGTTAAATTCAGGCGCGAACTCAGTAACAGGCTGTTCATAGCGGGGGCCGACCATGCAGCCGGCCAAGAGAACGATGCTAATAACAGCGGTTTTTCGCATCGTCATACCGAGTATCTGCTGGAATGGCCTCAATGTAGACATCGAGTATTTGCCCTACATAGACAGGCAGGTCTTGGCACTGAAATTGGTAGATCGCTTGTAAAACCCGGGTATCGACCCGTTCAGCCGTCCCGCCAGTCAGCGCTTGTTTGGCAACTACAAGCGGTTCTGTTCGAATATATTTAAGAGGGAAGCAGATCGAGCTATTTCCTCTCACAAAAGCTTCTGCTGGAGCTCCCTGTTTGTATCTCCACGCTTCATCTTCATCGATATCGACCCTAACATTAGTCGGACAGACGGGTCCGAAAGTAATAAGGGCAATTTCAGAAAATGGGTTTAAATTAGCGATCTCTCCCACACGGATCGCAACTTGAAGCACTTTTCCATCCATTGGAGCCCGCAGCGTGGACCTTTCGATGAATGTTTTTGCCGTCTCAATTCGGGCATCAGCCTGCAAAATCGCCACTTTTGCAGCCTCTGCGGCGAAGTAAACCTGATTGTATTCATTTTGGCTGATGGCGCGCCTATCTTTTAGCCTATCGTACAAATCAAGCTGTGTTTTTTGATTCTCATATTCGACGACCGCCCTATCCCGGTCCGTTTCAGCCTCAAAGAGCTCGGCTTCGAAAGTGCGCGTATCGAGTTTGAAAAGAGGAGTGCCCTTCCCAACAACATCGCCCGCAACTACATACACTTGGGTGACCACTTGGGCAATCGAAGTGCCGATGCTGATATTTTCGCTAGCTGCCTCCACGGTTCCCGTACCTGCAATGAAGTGAGTGTAGGGAGGGACAGGAGGGGCGAAAGGGATTGGCGGAGTCTCCGGTTTGCTGCTGCTCATGACTACAGCTCCAAGTCCGATAGCAACTCCTGCTAGGGCGAGTAGAGGCAGTCCGATTTTCCGTATCATCAATTCGCAAAATAGGAATAAAGCACTTCTTGTGCAATATTATTCAGCTTTGTTAAACATAAAAGATCGTTTCACAAAAAAAAATGGAGTTCTTATGTCAGCCAATGCAGTCCCGATTCTTTCGATCATCGCTGGGATCCTGATACTTGTGTATCCCCGCATACTCAACTACGTAGTAGCGCTCTATTTGATCTTGGTCGGTCTTATGGGCCTTATGATGTAATAAGGCTAAGCTTTTCTTGCCGACTCATTTTTTTGATTTGGCTTTCTCTTTGCGAGGCGGTAGATCTGTCGGGGTGCCTTTCTCTATAGACTACCGTTTCGGCTTCAGAGAAGTTGAAGAATCGGGCCCCTTTCCGTTTTGTTTTATGTTCGCCGAACCTACGCTCTAAGTCGGTGGTAATGCCAGTATAGAGCTTGCCCCCGTCAGTTTTGATGATGTAGACTTCCCAGTTCTCCTTTTTCTTCGGATAGCAGAAGCAGTCGGTCGTGTGGTCGTTAACCAATCCCATCGCTTGCATGTGCGCGTACATCACAGTCGGGCCGACAAATTTAAAGCCCCGTTTTCTCAAGTCAGCGCTTAAAGCTTTCGATTCTTTGGTTTCTGGGGGGATTTCCTTGAGCGACTTCCATTTATTTTGAATGGTCTTGCCCCCAACAAATTGCCATATATACTTGTCGAAGCTGCCGAATTCCTTTTGGATTTGGAGAAAGAGTTTTGCGTTATTGACTGCTGAGATAATTTTCAGTCTATTTCTAATGATCCCCTCAAATTGCTGAAGCTCTTTCATTTTTGCTTCATCATACCCAGCAACCACCTCTGGATTGAAATCTGCAAAGGCAACCCGGTATCCCTCTCTTCTCTTCAAAATCGTCAGCCAGCTTAGGCCTGCCTGAGCTCCTTCTAAAATCAGGAATTCAAAATGCTTCCGATCATCGTGGACGGGGACGCCCCATTCCTTATCATGGTAGTCGGCATAAAGTTGATTGCCAGCCGTCACCCAAGGGCACCGTTTCACTTCAGCGGAATCTTTTTTCTTCATCAATCACATCTTTTAGGCATTCATTATATAGAAATGGGGTAAATTCGACGATTTGATACTCGTAGACTTTTGATAGAGGGTCGCTTTTCAATGATCTATCGAATTCCTCTCGAGTTATGTTTTTCGCAATGATCACGCCGCCCGTACGGGGGATTAGTCGACCGCACACCAGCAATACCCCGTCATCGAGCAGCCTCTTTAAATACTCTCCATGAGCGGGAAGAAGTGCATCCACTTCTGCAAGAGGCCTAATATATTTCAAAATTGCGATGAGCATAAATGGTTGGTATTTTCCTGTGGTTGAAGCATTTCCCCTCTAGCCTAATGCAATAATTCTACTTGTTTCGGGATATCAGTCTATGCCAACTGAAAGAACTTTCTAGACAAATGGGCTCACTATATACCAAACTATTACTCATTGATCAATTTTTTTGAGAGAGGTTCCTTTGATTAGCAAAATAGCCATATCCCCAAGACACATATTTAGTCTGTCTGCCCTAATTTGTGCAACTGCTTACGGAAATTCGAATCATTCGAATGAGCTTCCCTCCGAGCTCCCTCGTTCTGAAATGTTCCCTCCAAAAAATGGAGAGTCAGCCCCCCTCCAGGGGAAAATCTTAAATGGTCGCTACTATGCTCCGGAAAATGTATTTTCTTGCCAAGCGGATGACTTCGGCGAAGGAAAATACATAGCTCAAGATGTGCTTATGGAGCACGGTGCTTGTGTTGGATTTTATGATTTAGCAGCCCATTTCAAGAAAGCTGAAGTCTTTTTCTTTCCTATTCTAGCGGAATTTAAATTAGATAAAACGGCTCTTAGGGATGGCTTCGATGGCATGGGAATTGGGATACTCAAAAGTGTAGATGACGCTAAGGGCATAATAATTTTGAAGGAAGAAATGGTTGATGATAACATGCTATTTGTGGCTATATCTATCGACAAAATGTCTGTCTTAAAAGGTCCCGATGGAAAGCACCTGCCATCCACAAGAGGACATTTGATCTTTCAAGAGAATGACAAACTTGTTTTGCTGAGTAATCAAGAGATCACCCCCCTAGGTCAAAAGCACACCCCTAAAAAGCACATTGAAAACCTTAGGAAGGATCTTCTCAAGTTTAGAGCGACTTTTGAGTTTGGCTCAATACCGGCTGTCTCAGCAGTCAAAACAGAGGTTACTAAACCTTAACAGCCTGTATTGAGACTGTTCGAAAATAAATAGGAACAGGGTTTTTATAGAGGGGGTCTTATTTTGGTGCGCTTTTTATAGGTTCAATGTCTCTTCTTTTTTTGCCATAGTCTGAATACGTCGACCGGATTAAAGAAATCGAAATACCAGTTTTTTCACAGGCTTCCTCCAATGATTCTTTAATTTCAGTTTGGTCGAAAATTGACTTGTCCAGATCGAGAGTACTATAAAAGATATTTCCTCTTGAAGTAGAGGCGCTGGAAAACTCATCGGGGGGAGGCAGTTTATTGCCATCACTCATTCTTATGGAAATGTTAATTCTATCAGCTGGAAAAGGCGAGTCAGATAATAAAGGTTTGATTTTGTCGCTTTTGTTAATCAGAATTTGAAAGTCGTTTACTAGGTTTACAATAAGAAGCCTCGATTCATCTACGGAGAGTACCCTGTCCGTTCCAAAGATAGCTCCAATTGACTCTAATTTTTTGGGGAAACTTGCTCGGTCTCCTAAACAATATAATTCATATTTTTCTAATGATTGAGAAATAAATTCTTGCTGTATCTGGTCAATAATTTTGCAGTCTTGATTGTCTGCATAAGACGTTGCAAAAAACATCGCAAAAATAAATAGAAACAGGGTTTTCATAGCACTGATCTTATTTTGGTTCTGGTTTTTTTGCTTCAATATCCGATCTCTTTTTGTCGTAGTCTGAATAAGTTGAGCGAATTAAAGAAATCGAAATTCCAGTCTTTTCACAGGCTTCCTCCAACGATTCTTTAATTCTACCCTGATCGAAAATTGGCTTGTTTAGATCGCAAGTTCTATAATAGATATTCCCTCTGACTGTTATTACTCGTGAAATTACATCAGGAGGGGGGGGCTTATTTCCATCATGGAACGATAGGGAGATATCAATTCGATCTGCAGGAAATGGTGTGTCGGACAAATGAGGTTTGATTTTGTCACTATTGTTAATAAGAATCTGGAAATCTTTTACTAAATTTACGATAAGTACCCTGGATTCGTCAACAGTGAGCAACTTATCAACCCCAAATACTGCTCCGATTGATTCTATCTTTTTCGGAAAACTAGCTTGAGTTCCTTCACATGATAAATCGTACTTTTTTATGGAGTTGGATATAAATTCTTCATGAATTTTGTCGATAATTTTACACCCCTCAGAATTTCCGTGTGAACAATTATAGATTGTTAAGAAAAAAATGCATAAAAATAGTTTTTTCATGATTACCCTCTTCTTAGTTTTAAGTAATGATATTTTATGTCGAAATTATCATGCACTGCCATTCCGCCTGGTCGATATGTCTCCCCAAGATACCCATGATCTCCAGCGCCCCAAGGGCGCTTCTCAGGTGGCATGAGTGACGGAAGAACTTTAATATTGTAATCAGGATTGCCAACAAATTTCTTGCCGAACATCTTATAGGCAATATCTGCAACCGAATAGAGGTTCACAACATCTAAACCAAAATTTTTGGGGATGGGTGTTGTGCCGCCAAGAGCTATGACCAAAATATGGTTGCGTACAAGATCTTTCTGGGGATCGCTCAGCTTGTCAAAGGCGTTGTAGTACTGCGAGGTCGCCTCGCTATGCAGCTCAAATGTAAAGTAAAACTGTGGGCCCAAGAGATCGCAAGCTTTTGATGTGCAGGCTAGAAGGGTTCTCAACTCGACAACAGCCGGCGTTTCTAAACCACTCTTCTCATGCTTCAGCCTATTCATATCGTACCTGAATCCTGAACTCGGATTATACCTGCCGATAGTGAATACTTCATCGTTAAAACTTTGTGAGCGTAAAGTTACATAGTGGGAAAATTCCTCAGCGGAAACGTTAACGCCATTGCAAAGCGAGGTGCCGATGATGCCAGATTCTATGCTTGAATCGATTTTCGAGAAATGGGAGACAAGTTCCAGCATTTTGGTTTCATAGCTTTCCGTTGGGTTCGTACAAAGTCTATGCACTTGATCTCCATGGATGATCAGGTTAGGAAATACCATGCCTAGCTGTGTAATCAGTTCTGGGATGGTGCCCATGCCTAGCATTGGCATGACATCAAACCGAACAGGGGGATATAGGGGAGAAAAACCCGATTCATACTTATAAAAATTGAAATCAGAGACGAGGCCCCATCGGTCTAGGCGGTTCGGGGGACTGTTTAGAAGAAAGAGGTACCGATTGCGGCTGTCAATACTGCCTGCCGGATCAGGGGTGAGCCAGCGAGAAAGAGTAGGGTCGTAGAATCGATAGCCAAAATTGATAAGGTCGGCTTGAAAATGCCTTTTGGATGAATAGCGCCAGGGGGATAGGGGATTCTGGGTGGTTGCCTTTCCAAAGGTATTCATCTTGTATATTTCAACTAGTTCGTTTGAGGGGGAAACGAGTCCCACAATGTTCCCTTTGAGGTCATGGAGGGGGATGTAGATGTCTCGGCCCAGTTCAATAGCAACGGCGGCTCCAAGCTCTCCATTCGATTTCTCACCTAGTATTCGTAGCTGGATTAGATGTCGGTTTTCATCCAAGGCTCCGATTTCAGTTTTGCCATCATATAGAAAGTAGAGGCTTCCATTTGATGACTTTTGGGATTTAAGTCGATTGAATGGGTCGTATGTGTAAGAAAAATCTCCTTCAGGTCCCTTAAGTTCGACTAAACGATCCAAGGCATCATAGACAAAGGTGTATTGGCCCCGTTTGATCAAATTTCCATTTAAATCGTAGGCCAAATCTTCACGGACTAATTGGCTTTCATCATTAACTGGAGTTTCGACAGGATTCCCAAGAGAATCAAAGGAGAAGGTTTCGTTGCCCTCAGTTGCCACTTGGGATAGAAGGTCGTAGGTATAATCTGTTGTCCCAAAGAGTTTGGAATCAGTTTTCAAGACTTCTCCATTTGGATAAAATTCTTGAGATGCGGTCTCCCAGGGATCGATTTTAAATTTAGGGCGGTCTAATAGATCATATTCAGAATGAGAAAAACCAAGTTCAAAAGGGAGTTTTTCCATTGAGAGAAGGCCGTGATCATCGAAATCAAGATATGTATGGGAATATGAGGGTCTGCTCACTTCATATAGATGATTTCCAGAATAGGAGTAATGGATGCTTGAAAGGTCAGGCAGTGTTAACCGCTCGACCCTGCCAGAATGATCGTAATCCCATTTCATAGTCACATGATCGCCATTAGTTTCTGAGGAAATCTTCCCATTTTTATAAGTACACTGATGGGCGGTCTGATCGATAAGATCTTCGATCAAAAGCGGGTTTCTAAAGATCTTTTTAGTCCCAGTTTCCTGTATAGAGATTTCATCGTACTGAAATCGATAATGGACATTTTTGGAAGGTGATTGAGGTGAAGGGCTTGATTGAACTTCAGCAAGGCGGTCTAAATCGTCGTAAAGGTAGCGAATGATTGATCCATCTGATTTCAGAACGCTTTTTTTCCTTCCTATCTTGTCGTAGTCGTACTCTGTTGTTTTTCCACCCGGCTCGATCTCCTTTACGAGAAGGTTCATTCCGTTGTACTCCCAGCGGGTCACGATCGTTCGTATTTCATTTTGATTATAAAAAATATGATCTACAACCCTCGCTTTATTGCCTGATTTATCGTAGAAAATCTCTTCTTTGTGAATCAGTGCTTGAGATTGTTTTTTCTCGATACAAACAATTTTCCCCATCGCATCGTAGGTCTCAATGACCTGCATGCCGTTAAGTAAAGTGGTCGTTTTCTGAAGGACTTTTTGGCCAAGCACATTGATAAAAGCATCATTATAAGAAATGTACGTTTCGTTTCCTGCCGGATCTCTATGATAGGTTTTTCTTCCCCACGAATCGTAGCTAAAGGCATCAATCGATTTGCCCCGAGTGATCTTGCTGATCTTTCCATAGCAATTGTATTGAAAAAGGGTGTGGTCTTCAATTTTTCCTGAGGGCTGCTCTACCCACTCTTCGATTTTCTCTGCTAAACAATTGGAAACGATATGATGAGCGACCTCTGTTTCAAGATCTTTTATGCATGAGAGTTGCCCCAAAGAATCATATGAAAATTGAATGGTATGGCCGCCGCATTCTTCCTTTATTTTCCTTCCTGCACCATCGTAGAAATACTCAGTAGTTTTCCCTTCCTCGTCAGTATGAGACTTAAGCTGAAATGTAGAGTAGGTCCAAAGTGCCTCAGAGAGGAGAGTGTTCGCTGAAGAATAAGTCCTTTTGGCTGTCATTCTTTGTTGAAGGTCGTATTCATATCTCGTTGTTGTTCCCAGCTGATTTTTGGTAGTGGCAAGAGTTCGGTTAGAATTATAAGTATTCGTACTTGAGGAACCATTTTCATAAACGGTTTTCAGGGGCTCTCGTGTGGATGTGTATGAGGTTGATGTTGAAATATTTCTAGGATCGGTCGTTTTTTTACTATTTCCTTGGATGTCGTATTCTTTTTGAACGATTGGAAAATAGGCGTTTCCCTGTTCGTCCAGAAGCGTAGGATATTGAACCTTTATTGGGTTTCCAAATGGATCGTACTCGGAGATCGTAGTATTCCCCCACTCATCTGTAATCTTCTTTGGATTACCTTTAAGATCGTACTCTGTGGTTTTTTTTAGTACTTTCCCGTCCCGATTTTTTTCATTAATGAATCGTAAGTTGCCAGATGCGCCGTAAATGTATTCTTTCGTGATTGGTGAATTTGCTGTTGATTCAGAGATCAACCGGCCAAATGGATCATATTCAAATACATCTTGTTTGACATAATTATCAGCTTTTAGCTTCTTAATCTTTATGTTGCCTTTTGCGTCATATTCAAATGTATGTGTGTAGGCAAGCTTGCCATTGAGATCATAGATTTCTTCTTGAGAAATTTTATTCCTAGAGTTGTAATTCAAAACCTTTTTTTTGATAAGAATTTCCCTTTTGGTCTCAGGATCCCAGAACAGATTTTGAATTTCTTTCGGATACCGGTTTGTGTCGAAAGAAATGATTCTCAAGATTTGCCTTTCTGTAACCCCAGTCATATTGGCTTTATCGGGAGTTGTGCCGTCGTCTACAATTTTCTCGCTTAGGACACTTTGGTCAGAGTAGGTAAAGAATTGACGCTTGAAAATTCCATGAGTGCCTTTGTCGAGTTTGCTCTCTACGAGATCGGTGCCATCTTTATATGTATATAGGGTCGCCAATCCAGAGTCTTCTTCTGTGTACACAGGAAGGTTATTTTGATATCGGAATTGTTTTGTAGAGCTTGTCCCTGTCGGACCATCCTTAAAGACCTCCTTTTGAACGTTGCCCGATCCATCGATATAGATTGATTTGGAGAATATCAATGTCTGTTTAGCATCGTAGAGAGAGCTTTCTTTTATGGTCTGAGAGTCTTTTGTTTCTGTCAGTCGGAAAACTTGAGTAGAGTGAAGCTGGTCGTTCTTGTCGAAATATTCGATCTTTTCAACCTCATTTGAAGAGTTGAAATGGAAACGGGTTAATATATTTTCAGCGTCCCTTGAGTCAGTTATATTATTCGAATATTCAAACTTGCGAGCAACGAACCATTTCCCACCTTCTTCTAATGATTTTAACTCTTTAATTCGGCCATTTGTATGGCTTGTTTCCATTACAATTTGACTATTTAGGTGGTAATATTTCAGAAATCGGGTACCATCCTTCCCTTTTTCATATGTGAAATTCGCTGTAGCACAATTCCCGTTTGGGCTACTTACTTTTTTGAGATAAAACTGATCGTGATGTTCCTCAAATTCGTATTCAGCTATTTGCAGATCGCTTGTTTGTATAGTGAGCTGATTTTTGTTATGGTAATGAAACTGTGCCCACGCATAAATAATATTCCCATGTTTTGTCACTACTTGTTTCAGTCGTTGGTGGTCATCGTATTGATAATCAATAACATGCCCGTTTGACAGAACTTCATAACCTAAGAAATATCCTCTTTTTTCATCTCGGGTTATGTTATAAATACGATATCCTCCGCTCGGAAGCGAAATACGTATCTGTTTTCTGGATTTTTGAACAATTAACACATTATTGAAGGGATTATTTCTTGCGGAGATAGGTTCCTTATCAAAGGCTTGAGTATTGCGAATGGGGCGATAATTTCCGTCGGGACTTTTTGAGTAGCGGATTTCAGTGCCATCGGGCTCACAAACATATCCGCCCCCCAGAACTTCCGCGTTAAAGCTCAATTCAAGATGTGGGAAAAAGAGTTTGTCTTTGGTTTTTCCTTTAAATGTGTGAGAAATTATCAGTGGTTCTACTGCTTCTACAACGAGATCGGTTTGTCGAAAATTTAATCGTCCGGAAACGAGATCTACTGAATCAAGAATGCGTTCGCTTGCAATGCACTCAATGGCGAGCAATAGTAGAAGAAGCCGTAACATCTGTTTCTCCATCCGAAATTTTTGAGCGTCAGATATTACTTGAAACTTGATTTCTGTCTAGAGATTTATTTCCCTTCTTCCAATAAAATTTCGAGTTGTCATTATCGCTGCCGATCGTTAAAATCTCAGCGCTTCTAACCAAAACAATGGGGAACATATGTTCAAACAATATGGATTTCTGCTTTTTCTTCTATCCATTCTCTCGTGTGTGGGCGGCCTAAATGGATCGGGAGCCATGTCTCCAAAAGCTGAGAGAGCTGCCGCCCTTCTCGAGGGGATCGATCCTCTTATAGAAAAAGCATTGAAGGATTTTCAGGTTCCTGGGGTTGCCATTGGCGTGGTCGTCGATGGGCACGTCGTATTTGCAAAGGGTTTTGGGTATAGAGATATCGAACGGAAGCTTCCGATGAATAAAGAGACCCTTTTCGCTATAGGCTCTTGCACAAAAGCATTTACAACGTTTGTGATCGGTAATTTGGTGGATGAAGGACTCCTCGAATGGGATCAGCCTGTGATCGATATCCTTCCTGAGTTCCGCCTTTGGGATCAATATGCGACGACGAATGTGACTTTGCGCGATCTATTGACGCATAGGACCGGTATGCCTCGCCATGAGCTGTTTTGGTACAACTCGAAAATGAGCAAAGCGGAAATGCTGCGGCGGATCCGCTATTTGCAGCCGTCATTTGAAATCCGCGAGCGGTATCAATATGGTAATTTGATGTATTTTACCGTAGGTCTAGCAATGGAAAAAGTAGCTGGAAAACCATGGGAGACATTGATTCGGGAACGGATTTTAGTCCCGTTAGAAATGGTCCATACGAATTTCTGCGTTGAAGAGACGCAAAAGACAAACAACTTTGCAGCTCCCTATTTAGAGAAAAACGACCAGCTTAAGAAAATTCCATTCCGTAACCTATCTCTGATCGATTCGGCGGGTGCGATCAATTCCAATATCGATGAGTTGATGCATTGGCTTCAGATGCTTCTTGCTGGCGGTGTGTATAAAAACAAAGCTCTGATCAGCCCCGCAACATTGCAGGAACTGCATGCGCCGCAAGTGATTGTTCCTGGCGCTCCAGAGAGCAAAGAGAGCCTTCTTTATGCCTATGGGATCGGCTGGGGAGTTCTCTCATACCGGGGCCACTATTTCGTAAGCCATGACGGCGTCTCCGACGGTTTTACTTCAATGGCAGGCCTCTTTCCAGGGGAGAATATCGGAATCGTTGTACTTGCTAATAAAAATATGACAACCCTTCCTCGCTATATGTCGTTTGAGATCATCGATCGAATCCTTGAGCTTCCTCGCCACGACTGGTTCCAAGATGGAGTCGAGAGCATCAGAAAGAACAAAGAAGGGATGAAAGAGGTCAAAATCAATGAAGATAGACAGCGCAAAAAGGGGACTTGCCATTGCCATCCTCTCGAGGAGTACGCTGGTGTTTACGAGCATCCAGGATATGGCAAACTCGCAATCGATTTAGTCTCCGGAAAGCTCCAAGCAACTTATAACGATCTCGTTTTTGTCTTAGATCATTGGCATTACGATGTGTTCAATGTGGTTCAGGAAAAGCAGGACATGGTTGTCTCGTTCGAAGGGACAAAGTTCACGTTCTGCAACAATGCAAATGGGGAAATCGGCGAGCTAATCGTCCCATTTGAGCCAACGGCAGACGATATTATCTTCAAAAGGAAGGCAGAAGAAAAGCTTTCTGCTCTCACTTACTTGCGTCAGTTTACAGGTGCTTATGAAATCTATGGCTACACTGTAGAGATCGTCATTCGGGATCATACGCTGATCGCCATCATTCCCGGACAGCCTAACTATGAGCTGGTCCCAGCAAATGAGAACGAATTTGTGGTCAAAACAATGACAGGTTCAACGGTTCGCTTTGTGATGGATGCGAATAATAAAGTAGCAGAAGTCCTTTTGATCCACCCATATGGCGCATTTTCAGCTAATCCTAAGAGATAATAGAAAGCGGGGAGAAACTCCCCGCTTTTTTTAGAAATCGACTGTCAGCCGCGTTGTTAGCCCATAGAGAGCTAGCATGCTGGAATTGATCCAAGTTTCTTTGGCTTGGGATGCTGTACCAGATGTAGATCTGTAAACTTCTTGGAGATTAAACCACATGTTCATCTCAAAACCGGCAAAGATTTCAATCCGGTTTTTGCAGAAGTTTTTCTGATAGGATGGTCCCAAAAGCATCTGGGCAGTTACAGCCGGACGTACATCATGATAAGAGGTGTCGCGGATCGGAATGGATGTGTTGTCGCCAGCAAGCGGTTGAAATGTGGTTGTCTGTTTTGAGTGATTTGAATATTTACCCATGAGAAGACCCATATATCCTTGAGCGGTCATGTAAAAATCTCCGGACAAATACCAGTCAAACATTGTACCCGCTTTTAGACCGGCACCGACGAAATGCCATTTATTGCGGATCGTTGTGTAAGATGGGGTTGAATCGTTGTAGCGCACTTTCCAATCTTGATCCATCCAGGCAGCTAATGCCCCTCCTATCACACGAAGGCGTAGGTGGGGATTGGGGATGAATACCCTGTCGACCATCCAGTCAAATACGTTGTAATTGAGGTGGATGCGGCTATGGGCGCCAGAAAGGGGTTGGTCCGTAATTTGGGGCCAGGTTCCTGTGAGGAATTTCTGATCTGCGCTTGGCTTTCCAGAGCTGTTTTTCCCACGGCTTGTCATCCGCGTGTACTGCCATTTCACTTCCCAATAGTGAAGCGCTCTAAAATAAAGGAGGGCCACGCGGAATCCGGGATCCATGTTATAGGTTGCGTTCTCATATCTCCCTTGAGCGTATGAGGGGGTGGGGCCCCAGGCATCGTGCCTCATTTTCAGGGCATAGTCTAGCCCGCCTTCGGCTACTGTCCAATAGAGAAATTCAGCGCTTCCTGAATATATTTGTTCATTTTTTCTGAATAGATCCGGTTCGCACTCTTCTTCGGGTTGAATGCAGCAGCTAGTAGTCTGCATGTCGGTTGTTTTAGTCATGGCAGCCATAGGAATGGCAAAGAGGGCAGCGCTCAGCAAGATCCATTTCATAAGAGAAACTCCTTTTCGTACACATTAGAAAAAATTCTTTGAATATTCAAGAAGATTGTCGTTGGGGTATACTGGAGACTTGGAGTGTGCACTATGAAAAAACTGATTTTTATATTTTTGGCTTCAACGACATTTGCAGCTTTGCCCCCACTTGCGCAAAGCACGCGGGAGATGCAGGCGCTATTGGCTGATACAAGGTTTTACGACGCTCTTGGCAGCGCCGAGCAAATCAAAGATATCATTCGTACTGATAAAGGATATCTCGTTCTCACGCAGCATTACGCGATGAGAGTCGATATCAAATACGGCGGCGGAGATAAGAAAATCATCGGGCCTGTCCATTTCGAGCTCGAATTCCACGACCCGATCGATCTAAGGAGTTAGTTATGACTGAAAAAGATCTTAAAATCAGAAAGCAATGGCTCGCGTTACTTGTTATTATGCCGATCTTGAATGTAGCTTATAATGGTTATTATTTTATGAATGATCCCTCAATGGAGCTCATGCCGGTTTGGTATAAAAATACTTTTGTAAGTTTCGTGATATTCGGATCGCTTATTTTCAATTATTTGCTCTATCGATGCGCATATAATAAGCCGGGCACTAAGTTTCTCTCCGTTCTTCTTGTCCTCACCCCTTTGGCTTTAGCTGGAGGAATTTGGGGTTATGTTTCTGGTAGAGTGCCAATGCCAACTAATCCACTTTTATGGGGCTATACTTGGGTTGCCAACGGAATGGCAATCTTGTGGTTCGTCTTAAATTGGAAAATGAGAGCCATTAACAAGCGTCTTCAGAAACTAAGAGTTCTTGCTCAATAAGAGGGCAGTTGAGTTAATGCAATACCTTTTGCCGGTGGGCTTCGGCCCATCGTCAAACACATGTCCTAGATGTGAATCGCATTTGCTGCAAACCACCTTAATACGATCCATTCCATGGTCTGTGTCTGGCTTGAGATGGATATTTTCTACTGAAAATGATCTGAAGTTTCGTATATACCGTTCGTAATTCAAGGGGGGGCCTATGAACTTATCCTCCAATTCTTACCAATGATCTTTCCGTGCTTTTGGCATCTTTTTGCGCTTTGCTCCTCAGCCATATTGATGCAATATGGCCCTCGTCGCAAATCACAAAAATCTGCTCAAAATCAGCGCAAACCTCATGTATTAAGAATTGGAGGATAGGTTATGCAAAGAATCCATTAGAAAAAAATGGGATAATATATTAATTTCCGGGTATATACCGAAGTTAATCCAAGGAAGCTATGACAACTGATACTAAGGCTAAATGGGGGACACTACTGAGCTGCAGTTTAAGCTGCTTTATAGCTTGGCTAGATTTTGCAATCGTTAATACAGCTCTTCCGGCAATTGAAACAGATCTAGGGACCACCCTCGTTCAACTCCAATGGGTGATGAACGCCTTCATACTCTCAATTACCGTTTTGATCGTCACCTTGGGCAGGTTATCAGACCATGTAGGTAGACGCTTGATGAATATTTTGGGAGTGGCTCTCTTTGGCTTAGCATCTCTTCTCGCAGGCTTTGCTGTTACCCCTGCGTGGCTTATTTTCAGTAGACTCCTGCAAGGGGTTGCGAGTGCTGCGATTATCCCCTCCTCTATCGCGCTGATCTCTCATGCTTTCCCGGGCAATGAAAAGGGGAAAGCCATTGGGATCTGGAGTGGAGTAACTGGACTGGGTATGGCTCTAGGACCTGTCCTTGGGGGCTTCTTTGTGAGCGCCTTGAGTTGGAGATGGATCTTTTTTATTAACGTCCCCTTCTCGATTGTCAGCGTAATCCTGAGCATCTATTTCGCCAAAGAATCACGAGCTGAAACATCAGCTCTAAAACCTGACTATAAAGGTTTCGCCCTTCTAACTGTCGGCCTGACATCCCTTGTTTTTGCTTTAATGCACGCCCCCGATTGGGGTTGGATGAGTACGAATACACTGATCTTAATAGCTATAGCCATCATTGTCCTTTTTTTGTTCTATAGATCAGAACGGCACTCAACATCTCCCATTATTCCATTTGGCTTATTCTCAAGCTCCCATTTCACCTGCTCTACGATGGTGATGGCAGGACTGGTTTTTGTTTTTACAGCAAACCTTTTTCTCATCCCGCTCTATCTAATCCAAGCTCGAGGCCAGCAGGCCTATGAAGCAGGATTTACAATTCTACCTATTACAGCCTGCATTGCCATACTCTCTCCCTTTATGGGGCGCTTAATGGCCAAGATTTCTGCATCTAGACTTATGCTAACGGGTCTTATTTTCTTCTGTGCTAGTACTGTCCTTCAAGCATTCATCACGATCGAAACTCCCCTTATATTTCTGATACCTACGTTTATCCTTTTAGGAATCGGATGGGGCATCACGAGAACTCCAGCCACAACGACAGCTATTGCTTCAGCGCCGCAACACTATGCAGGGACCGCCACTGGCGTTCTTTGGACAGTACAGAATGCGGGGGGCGCACTGAGCATCGCTATTACCCTCACTATTTTCCGCAAAATCTCCCAAGGCGCTTCAGCAGATGCATTTATATCCGGCTACCACACGGCAATGTGGCTCCTTTCTGCTGTCACTCTCGCTGTCATACTCATACTCTCCTTCTACTTGAGGCCAAAGGCAAAGGTTTGAATACAACCTTCTTGAATGGGTTGATACCGGGCGCATTCACGCTCGAAATAATCTCAAGAATTTTTGTTAAGGAGCACTAGTGCTCCTTAACGAAAATTCTTGGAATCATTTCGGCGTCAAAGCTGCCAATAAATCGACGATCGTAAAGTGCCTAGTATAAACCTATACAAGGCACTTGACGATCGTCGATTTTTGGCGCTTTCACGCTCGAAATGATCTCAAGAATTTTTGTTAAGGAGCACTAACGCGGTTGAGTTGATACAGAAACGTTTGCCGGTGGGTTTCGGCCCATCGTCAAACACATGTCCTAGATGTGAATCGCATTTGCTGCAAACCACCTCAATACGTTCTATCCCATAGGTTCTATCTGGCACTAGGTGGATATTTTCTTCGGCCGCAGGCTTGGTGAAACTCGGCCATCCAGTACCCGAATCAAACTTATCTTCTGAGCTAAAAAGGGGCTGGCCGCACGCAATGCACATGTAGACGCCCGCCTCATGGCAGTCCCAATACTTATTAGTGAAAGGGCGCTCGGTCCCTTTTCCGCGGCAAACATAATAGCATTCAGGAGAGAGCTTTTCCTCCCATTCCTCGTCGGAGAGTTTTTTTGTGGTTTCTGATTCGGTTTTCGGGGACGCGTCAGTAGTCTGTTTGTCGGTGGTTTTAGTTATGCCAGCCACAGGAATGGCAAGAAGCGCAGCGCACAGTAAGAGGGTGTCTACAAAGTAAGGTTCAGTCGATTTCATGAGAGAAACTCCTTTTCCGTACACATTAGAAAAAATTTAAGTTTTATGATTCTTGCAAAGTAAGAGCGCCGTTGAGTTGATGCAATACCTTTTGCCGGTGGGCTTCGGCCCATCATCAAATACGTGGCCTAGATGAGAATCGCAGCCGCTGCAAATCACTTCGGTACGATCCATGCCGTGAGTCGTATCTGGCTTGAGATGGATATTGTCTTTGTTGCTTGGCTTGGTGAAACTCGGCCATCCAGAACCCGAATCAAACTTATCATCCGAGCTAAAAAGAGGCTGGCCGCACGCAGCGCATTTATAGACGCCCGGTTCATGGCAGTCCCAATACTTATTGGCAAATGGCTGCTCAGTCCCTTTCCCGCGGCAAACATGATAGCACTCAGGGGAAAGCTTCTTTTTCCACTCATCGTCTGAGAGCTTTTTCACGGGTGGCCCTTGAGAACGGGGAATAAACCCATCATTCCATTCGCAAGTGTTTGGACGGCGATGGCAGCCAAAATCAGACCGCCTAAACGGTTGATGATATTGATGCCTGCTTTCCCGAAAATCTTTTCCAGATTCGCTGCAAAATAGAGGAGAACTCCCATAACAAGAGAGACGAGAATTGTCGAAATGCTGATGAGTACCTGATTGGTAAGTCCCGGGAATTGATTCACGCTCACGATCACCGTGCTAATGGCTCCAGGTCCTGCAATAATGGGTATGGCAAGAGGGACAATTGCTCCCATATCGCTTTGCCGTTCCTTTTCATCGGAGGAGTGTTTAATGGGGCTTTCTTCCGCGTTTAACATCGCAAGAGCCAGTATGAAAATCACAACGCCGCCTGCAACTTGGAATGCGGGGAGCTGGATCCCAAGGATTTGTAGAAGCGGGGTTCCTATCCAAGTGGTGATCAGGAGGATAATTCCAACGGCAAACGCGGATACAAGTCCTGTGTGCCGTTTCTCGGACAGTGTCTGTTGGCGCGTAACGCGAAGGACTGCCGGTAGTGCCGAAAGGGGGTTCGCAATTACGAGTAGTGCAATAAAGTGGTTGACGAATTCGGCTAAATCCAAGGACAATCCTTTTAAAGTGAGTATATCCAGAAGAGGAGAATCAAAACAAGATGGAGATTTGGTTAGACACAGCGGAAGTGGAGTTAATTGAGAGCGCGAAAGGGATGGGGATACTCCACGGAGTTACGACGAATCCATCGATTATTGCAAAATCAAATATGCAGATGGAAGATCTTTTGGGAAAATTGCTCCAAATCCAAGATGGACCGGTCACTGCACAGGTAACGGCTCAAGACGCTCCTAAAATGATTGAGCAAGGGGAGTCTCTCTACCAATTTTCAAATAGGATCATGATAAAGGTTCCTGTGACCAAAGAGGGGCTGAAAGCGATTCATGGCTTGAGTTTGAAGAAAATTCCGACGATGGCAACTGCAGTTTTTGATTCCAATCAGGTTTTATTAGCAGCAAGAGCGGGCGCTACTTATATCGCTCCTTATTTTTCCTCAATTTGCGAATTGGATATGTCTGGCATGGATCAATTTAAGGCGATGTTTGTCCTTTTAGAAAGGTACAAATATGGTGCCAAACTTCTTGGCGCGTCTCTTAAATCTGCAGAACAGGTGAGGCAGTGCTCGGAACTCGGAACTCATGCTGTAACGCTGAACAAGGAAGTATTCTTATCGTTTATAGAGAACAATCCTGAGACAATAAAAAGGGTCGATAAGTTTTCGAAAGATTGGCAAACCGCTAAGGAACAATCAAAGAGTAAACTAAAGCATTTTGGAGTCTCAGAGTCGTCCAGATTTGGACCATCTTAAGGAGGGCCATATAGTCCCTATATGGCCGACGAAAGATGGTTCGAAGATGGGCGGCTATGATGGCTTCAAAATGCTTTGGTTTATTCTTTGATAGTTCCTAAGTCTAGAAAATCGTTACCGCTTTGATCCGCCGCCGAGGGCTTGGAATATGCCTGGGAGTGGTGAGGAGAACTTCACGTCTTTGCCTGTGAACGGGTGCTTAAAGCCCAAAGTACAGGCATGTAAGCAGAGACGCTTGAGTGGGTTTTCAATGGCTCCGTAGCGCTGGTCGCCGACAACAGGGTGGCCTGCCATTTGGCAATGGACCCGGATCTGGTGCTTGCGCCCCGTTTCGAGCTTGAGCTTGAGGTAGGTGTATTTCGCCGATCTGCGGATCACTGTGTAGTGAGTGATGGAATCTTTCCCTTCAGGAGAATCGATCACATGCAGAGAGGGGAGTTCTAAAAGCTTGCTTTCCCAAGTGCCTTCTTCATCTTTGACTCGTCCTTCCACAATGGCATAATATTCACGCAAAATATCGTGGTTTTCAAAAAGGACGTCAAAACGGGTCTCTGACTGCTTGCCGCGTGCAAAAAGGAGGATTCCGGAGGTCTCTCTATCGATTCGGTGGACAGCGAAGATTTGGTCAGTTCCGCAATGTTCGCGGAGGAGGCCAAGAGCATGCCGTCTGTTTGCGGCTTCTGCGTCTAGGGGAACGCTCAAAAGGCCGGTAGGCTTGTCGATGACGACCATGTGCCGGTCTTCATAGAGAATTTTTAGGCCTGGGACTTTTGGAGCCTTAAAAGTTTCTTGCACAGTTAACTTCTGATCTTTGAGTAATGGAGCGTCCTCGCGGGAAACCCTCTTTCCATCGAGTCTAAACCGGCCATTTTTCATCCAGGTCTGCAATGTTCTGCGAGAGCTGTCCGGATAGAGCTGATGCAGCGCTTCCGAAAGGATCATATCTTTAGGTACTGTGTATTCCATTGCAAAAGAGTATAAAGAAGATCTCTGTTATTCGGAAGGGGACTTTCTTAAATTTTTCTTATCAGACAGCTTTTTTTTACCCGCGAGCATCTTTTCCTGGGATCTTCGCGACCTGCGCCGTTTTTGGCGGCGGATTTTTTCAGCCTCTTTTTGCCTGCTGCTTTTTTCTTTAAAGAGGATCCCCTCAAGCTTTTCGCAGAGTTCTCTGCGGGCGTAAAGGCGGTTGAGGTCTCTTGAACGGGTGCTTTGGCACTTCACTTCAATGCCAGTGGGAACATGCTTAATATAGACGCAAGAAGAGGTCTTGTTGATTTTTTGACCGCCGCTGCCGGAGCCTAGAATAAATTTTTCAATGAGATCGCTCTCTTGAATATTTAAGCGGAGCATCCGAGCCGCCAACTCTTCCCATTTGTCATTCATAAACTTGAACCTATCCGAATTATCTTTAAACGTCGACTTTAAGATGTGTCCGACGCGGTGAAATTAAACCTTTAAATTTCATGATAGGGTCTTCTTTGCGGGTCAGTTCTAGATCGAGGACGGTGAGGACGATTTCCACTGTCACCGATACAACGCCGCGAACTAGGTGGCCAGAAAATGTTTGATAGTTCTTGTCTCCGAGGCTCACATGGGTGTGAGGGGCAACCATTCCATCTTGGATGCTGATATTGCCCATAAGAGAGGCAAGCTCATATTCATCATTAAAATAGCGCCGTTCGTAGTTTTTTTGGTTTGTGCAGAAAAAGGCGAGTTCGGTACGTGTAAGAGTGCCGATTCCTTGGTAAAATGCCCCTTTAATACCCACTTCTTGGGCAAATCGCCTTAGAGCTTCTTGGATTTCTTCGCCTATTTCAAGCCTTAGAACATATCCAACATTGCATTTTGAATAATACATGAGAAATTGCGCCTTTTGTTCAAATATACTAAATGATTCATATGCATAGTGCAAGTAAACTGAAATGGACGTTGATTGTCAGGTGGTTGCGTTGGCTTAAAAACCTTTTTGACTTCATTGTCACCCCTATGTAAAATAGGTGCCATCTAAGGCATAGCAGGCATAGGCCTGGTTGCATTAGGTTTTTAGAACATTAGCCCAGAATCTTGTCTTGGTCTGTCTTTATCAGAAAATAAATCCTGAAAAATTTGGCCGTAGTACACTGACTCTTAGGGTCATTTTTTATCTTTTTGGAGTAAAGTAAATGAATCAACAAAATCAAAAACTGTACGTTGGAAATCTCAACTTTGATGCATCTGAAGATCAAGTGCGCGAACTTTTCGGAAGCTTCGGCGAAGTACAGGAAGTCAAAATCGTAATGGATCGTTTTTCAGGCAGATCTCGTGGATTTGCATTTGTTCGCATGGCAACTGCTGATGATGCTGGCAAAGCAAAAGATTCTCTCAATGGCCAACCATTCCAAGGCAAAGCTCTCGTAATCGATTGGGCACGCACAGAACAGCGCGATCGTCCAATGGGTGGCGGCGGCGAGCGTCGCGAGCGTCCAGCTGGCGAGTTCCGTCCACGTCGTGAAGGCGGCGGCGGCGGCGGCGGCGGCAATTGGGGCGGCGGAGACCGTGGTGGCGAGCGTCGTGAACGCGAACCTCGTGGCGACCGTGGCGGATACAACCGTTATTAATCTTTAGCAATTATTGCTATAGTTAGCCGAGCAGCTGAAACCAGCTGCTTGGCTTGGTTTTCAATCTTAATTTCCCAGACCTGCGTACTTTTCCCCAAATGAAGCGGCCTAGCCGTTCCTATTACATAACCCGAGCTCACAGCCCGAATGTGGTTGATGTTGAGGTCGAGCCCCACGCACACTTTCCCTTTTTCAACGCAATAATTAGCAGCCGCGCTAGCTACCGTTTCCGCCAACGCTGCTGTGGCCCCGCCATGGACGATCCCCATAGGTTGATTCGTCCGCCGGTCAACTGGCATCCTTGCAGTCATGTGGTTATCGCCAATCTCAATGAATTCAATTCCCAGATGGTCGCAAAGAGTATTGCGGCACCGGTGGTTGATCTCTTCGACAGTAACTGGTATTGTCCATATCATCATGACGCGCCTTTTTTTTGGAATGGAAGTAGCTGCTCCTTGGCCTGAAGAATTGCCCAGCGGGCGTATTCTTTTCGAGCCAGACCGCCATCTCACGCTGGCGTTCCTGGGCGAGTCCAATATGCCTGATTTATCTTCTTTTCCAAAACCCCCATTTTCAATCGGTATTGCCGGAATTTTCGACAAACCGGTTTTTCTAGCCCATGTTGCCGCATGGCACGTTCAATGGCTTGAAGAAGGGCTTGTTTCCTATCAGAAGGAGCTTGCAAACTGGCTTCATCTCAAAGACAATTTCTTGTCGCACGTCACTATGACTCGTAAACCCTACGTAGACAGTGAGTGGAAAAATGCGTTTCAACAACTCCCGCTCTATGTAAAAAATATCAACCTCTATGAAAGTCTCGGTTACTCTAAATACAAAATCCTCTGGCAATTTCCGCTTCTCGCTCCTTTTGACGAAATCGAACACACCGCCGATATCGCTTTTCTTGTCCGAGGCAATCTCTTTCTGCATGCACAGCTTGCTTTAGCCTTCCATTATCCTCAGATGATCCGCTATTTCGATACCCGTTCGATTGCAGATCTAGATGAAATCGTAAACGCCCTCAATGCAATGATTGCGCGGGCAGATAGTGAGATTGGGTGTCCGTTTAAGGCAGTCAGTTTTCATGGAACGGAAAATCACACTAACGAATGGGAAATGATCGTCGATGTCTAACTTAAAACAAATTGCTCCAGCAACTTTCGAACTGCCTAAAGAAGGGGGGATGCTAGTCCCTGGTCTTGTGATTGCAACTGAAGAAATGCTGAAAGACATGGACATGGCTCAGCCACTAGAGCAAGTCCGCAATGTCGCTCATTTGCCTGGGATTGTCGGACATAGCATTGCGATGCCCGATATTCACTGGGGATATGGTTTTCCGATCGGCGGAGTGGCTGCAATGGATGTTGAAACGGGCGTCATCAGCCCAGGCGGTGTTGGCTACGACATCAATTGCGGCGTGAGGCTTGCCTTATTGCCTCACCCGTTTGCTAAATTTGATGAAAGGACCCGTGGAGCTCTCATTCGGGCTATTTTTGAACGGATCCCTTCCGGCGTTGGCCAGGAGCACACAGGAAAGGCCTTGGTTGATGCAGATTACCGCCATTTGCTTGAGAAAGGGGCCCGTTGGTCTATCGAGCAGGGTTTAGGCTTTGAAGAGGATTTAGAGCATATGGAGAGCCATGGCTGCATTGAAGGGGCCAGCCTTGATGCCATCTCCCGAACAGCGCGCGACCGGGGCCGCCGCCAACTCGGCTCCATCGGATCGGGCAACCACTTTGTCGAGATTGGCGCAATTCAGAAAATCTACCTTCCCGAAATTGCCTCCGCTTGGAACGTATTCGAAGGGCAAACCTACGTGCTCATCCACTCGGGATCGCGCGGCTTTGGCCATCAAATCTGCCAGGATACGCTCGACGTCTTTCTCAAAAAGGGGTATGCAGAGGGGCTTCCGGATAAACAGCTTGTTGCAGCTCCGATTAAGAGCTCAGAGGGGCAAGTCTATTTTCAGGCAATGGCTGCAGCGGCCAACTATGCATTCAACAACAGGCAGCAAATTCTAGCCGGCGTCCGCGATGCGTTTCATGCCGCCTGCGGCGTGGCTCCGCGCGATGTAAGGCTTCTATACGATGTATGCCACAATATCGCCAAGTTTGAAGAGCACAATGGCAAAAAGCTATGCGTTCACCGCAAAGGGGCAACCCGCGCTTACGGCAAAGGGGCAAAAGAGCTCTCTCCACTCTTCAAAGCCACAGGGCAGCCCGTTCTCGTCCCAGGCGATATGGGGAGGGCTAGCCACCTCATGGTGGGCCTCGGCAATCCTCTCACCTGGTGCAGTGCCTGCCACGGCGCGGGACGTGCCCGGAGCCGCATTAAATCGATGGACGCATGGCGAGGCAGAGACCCGTTTGCCCACATGCGCTCGCAGGGAGTTGAAGTGATGGCCTCATCAAAGCGTACGGTCTCGGAAGAGATGCCCGATGCATACAAAGATGTAGATGTAGTTTGTGCCGCTACTCAGGAGGCAGGTCTTGCGAACATGGTGGCTCGCTTAAAGCCATCGCTAGTGATCAAAGGATAAAAAATGCCCCGCTATAGAATCGCGGGGGCGCAGTATAAATTATTTAGAAGTTGGAAGCCCTTCGCTCTTGAGGAAATCTGCGATTTGCTGCATCTGGGCGTCAGTTGGGTTGTTTTTCAATGTGTTGCTGTCTTGACCTGCGGTATTAAGCTGGCTCTCTACTTGTGACAACGCATTCGCAACAGCGCTGATTTCATCTTTGAGATCAGCTCTTACTTTTGGGTCGGTGGTTTTGCTGAGTACTTCCTCTAAGTTATCTATTAAGCCTACTAATTGACCAGCTGCGCTTGTCAATTGCGCCTCTAACTGAGCTAGTTCGTTAATATACTGTTGAACTTTTGATGGATCTGGTGTTGAAACTTCTGGAGAATTGTTGGTAATTGCTTGAATCATTTTTATCCTATTATGTTATTTATGTATTCACCTTTGTGTTAAATTTTAGCACAGAAGAAATTTTTAATAAATTGTAATTATTCGAATTTTTGATATCGGAATGGATTTAAAAAAGTGGTGGTTAATCTTATTGCGAACTTAAATCTGAGGCTTGAAAGGATAGAAAATGAAATCCTTAAGGCCGGTTACGGCATTACTGGCTTTGTCTTTAGCCGCATTTAGATAGTAGGCGCAGGCTTGAAATGTCTCTCGCACCACGTTTTTGACTTTTTCGGTGCCGATTTCATAAATTGCAGCCCTCAATATGGTATTAAACGGAGCTTTTGAGTCGAAGTCTGCTTTTCCTAGTAGTTTGATCAGTCCCTGTTCAACTGCTGGGTCTTGGTCTTCGAGGATCCAGTCTGTATATTCCTTGATCGTTGAAGGATTCATCGGTTTAACAAACTGATTAATCGGCATTTTAATTCTGGGATATCGTTCAGCGATGGCTGTTAGAGTTGAGCTTGCCAGCAAATAGCGTGGATTGTTGTGATACTTTTTCACCTTGGTGTTCCAGCGCTTTGCTTTGTCTTTAATTGATTTTACCCCAGCTTTGTGGGTCAAATGCTTTTGGAAAATTGGCCTTAAGTTGCTCGCAAGAAGTTTTTCCCTATCGCTGAAAATCCAAAGTTCTTTCGTATTAAGTGTTGGAGCAGTGAGGAGGTCAAATTTATGCGCTGCTAACGCTCTTTTTACATTCCTTAGGACAAGTTGCTTTGAAATGCGGGAAAATAGGGGAATCCGGCAGTACCATTTTTTGCTTATAAGCGTGTTAAATAAAATGTTTGTGATCTCATGAATTTTGGTGAGCTGTATTAATTCGTCAGGAGTGTTGGTGTCAAGGTTGTTTTGAGTTGATGCTTTCCATAAATTATAAGCATTATCTATTACCTTTATAGAGTGATCTATAGTCATAAAAGCCCTTGTTTCGGATGTATTATATAATAAATCTGATTAATTATAAATAGTTTACAATTATTTACTTTGTTAGTTTATTTGTGTATAATATGTCATTCGATAATTAAAAAAGGTGGTATTATGATGGTAATAAATCAAATTCCAAAACCAGATATAGCAATAGAGCTAGTTAATAGAACAGATCCCGCTTCACAGCCTTTAATCCATACACATAGCCCTCGTAGTAGGATCGGCGGCTGTCTTGAAGCTACTGTAACCGTCGTCTCGGCAATCTCCGGATTAGCAACAGCAGTGAGCGCCATTTTATCTAAGACAGAGTCTTACAATCCGAATCACGCGAAGAATGCAAAAAATTGCGGCATCGCGTGGGCAGTATCGGTTGGCGCAGGGGCTCTCTTAAGTCTAAAAACACGCAGCTTCAAACCTTTGGTCATGGCCATAGGAGGACCAATTACTGGCGCGATTGGGGCTTGCTTTCTTGCATGCGCCTATTTTACTCAGTCCGTTTAATCTGCGCGGCTTTCCACATGCGGAAGCCAACCATAATCATCAGGATCAGGGCGACCGCTGATGTGACGTAGCCGATTACGATGAGGGCGTCATTGAGTCCCTGAATATAGGCCTGTGTTTTGATGTTTTTTATGATAGCCGCTTTAGCAAGCGGGGCATCGGGGAACTTATCGTAGAGATTGTTGAAAGTCATCTTATAGGCAGGGAGCTGGGTATTGGCCTGTTCTCCAAATCGGGCAGTGTGGAAAATCGTTTGCCGGATGCTGAAGATAGCGATGATGGTACCTCCGTAGGTACCGCCTACTTGTCGAAAAAAGGTGAGAATCGTTGTTCCTGCAGAGCGGAGCTCTAGGGGCAGGCCGGATAGGGTCAGTATAGTGGTAGGTCCAAGTGCGAGCCCTATTCCGATCCCGCGAATAATGAGAATTGTAATTACTTGGCTATAGCCTGTAAGCCAGCTGAGTTCATTGTTGTAAAAATAGCTGAAGATGAGGAGTCCCAATCCAGAAAATGTGAGGAAGGGGAGCGGGATGTATTTTGAGAGAATGTTTGCTAGCATGCTAAAGACTCCAATTGTGAGTCCATAAACTGCTGCAATTTTCCCCGTTGTATATTTTTCATACGACAGTCCATTCAGCATGTAGTCAACAGTGACTGAAACGCTTGCAAAAGTGGCTATACCTAAGAGAAACATGGCAGCAAGCCCCACGCTGAAGATCGGGTCTTTAAAAAGAGTGAGGGGGATTAACGGGTTGGGGTGCCTTTTTTCAATGAATATGCAGGAAGAAAGGGAAATAATTGCGATCGCAAGGAGCGCAATGATGTAGGGAGATCTCCACCCTTCTGTGGTTGCAGGGATCGGGGCCATTGTTAGGGCGATCAAAAGGCTTGCGATGAAGAGAAAAAAAGTGAGGAAACCTAAGATATCGAAGGGGGTTTTATTGGTGTCTGGGATGGGTTTTCGGCTAAGCCAGCAGGAAACCGTCGCAAGGGCACCTATTGGAAGAATGAGGAAAAAAACGTCCCGCCATGTGTGAAATTGGGTCAAGTATCCGGCTAAAGGAACTCCGAGGCCAAGACCTGCGCCAAAGGCGATTCCAATATACATGTTAACCGCCAAACGGATTTTTTCTTTAGGCATGCTTTGTACAATCAGGCCAAGGCCAATCGGGAAAATAAAGCCGCCTCCAACCCCTTCTAAGAATCTTGCTGCGGCGATTGTTGGGAAATTCGTCGATACTCCCGCAAGGAGCGAAGCGAGGGTGAAAATGACCACTCCGTAAGTGTACATTCGGTTCGCCCCAAATTGGTTTGCAAACCAGTTCCCAGTCGGGACCGTCGCGTTGATGCCGAGGAGATAGAGCGTAGTGATCCAGATTGCTTGCGTATCGCTAAGGGCTAGTTCGCCTTGTATCGATGGATCGGCGATCATGGTTGAAACGGCTGACACCACAGTCAAAAAGGTGGTTAGAATGACGTTTGCAGTGATGTGGATTGGGTAAGAAGGGTGGTCGTAGGAAAAAAAGCCTGGTTTACTCATCGAATTTTCACGCTAATCTCTGCGGACATCCCGGGATAGAGATAAAGCGGATCTTTCGATTTGGGCATATTGAGTAGAATTTTAACTGGAACCCGCTGCACGACCTTGGTGAAATTGCCCGTCGCATTATCGGGGGGGATTAGGGAAAATTGAGAGGCGGCAGAGGCCCGAACGACGAAGACCGATCCAGTGAAATTCCGATCGGGGTAGGCGTCAATGTGTATGTCGACCTCGTCTCCTGGGCGAAGATGGCCTACTTTGCCCTCTTCTAAATTCGCGGTAACCCAAATATTGGTTACATCTGTGAGGCCGAAGAGCGGCTGGCCAATTTGGGCCACATCTCCCGCAACAACCCAGCGCTTAGATATCGAGCCGTCCCTTGGCGCGAAAATTTTTGTATGGCGCAATAGTTCATCGATCACACCAAGTTTTGCGATCCCGTTGATGAGGTTTGCTTCAGCAACTTTGTAATTGGCCATTGCAAAGTGGTAGTCTTTTTCAATTTTATCAAAATCGATATAGGAAATAATTTGATTCTCAAACTCTTGCCTTGCGACTATGTAGATGTCGCGCAGCTTCTCCATTTCAATTTTTTTGAGTTTAATGCTCTCTTGAAGGAGGGAGACATTCGTGGCTGCGTCTTCCCTTTGAGAGTTAAATATGCTTTCGTCGAGCTGGCAAAGCAACTGACCCGCTTCGACTGTATCGCCTTCATCTATGTATAGCTCAATAATGCGAGCTTCGATATCGGCGCTGATTGAAATTTGATATCCATCGAGATAGGCGTCGTTGGTCCAAATATACTTTTTTGAATGGGAGTACCAACCGATGCCGACTATGAGTAGAAGAAAAACCCCCAGCCCAACGAGGAGCATCTTCCAAGATATTGTTTTCTTGGGACTTGTGGGGGTTTCGTTCATTTAGGTCGTCACGAATCCGGCATATAGGAGATAAGCTCCTACGATCAGCCATACCCAAGACATAATGGTATAACCTGATTTAGCCATCAGATCCTTCATTATTTTTGCGAATGACTCAGGCCAGAATACTCTCATAACGCCTTGCAAAATCAGTACCCAGCCGAAAAGGGTGACTACTACCGGCCAAGCTGGAACCCAAATATTGTGGCTAACGACGATCAAAAGGCCTAATCCTAAAGCGATAAACCCCGTGAAAGTCATTAAAGCTTGGTGGCTCAAGCTATCCATCACTGTTTTTTTGAAACGGGCATGATGAACGATCATTGCTAAAGCAACTAAAACGAGCCAAAGTCCAATGACTTGGGCATAAAAAATAGAAATACACATAGAGATTGCTCCTGTTTGATACCTCTACTTCTTTCTTTAACAAATAGGGAATTTTATATCTTCAAAAATTTATTTACACCCGCCGAGAGAAAGGTTTTTGGTTAATGATGAATGTGTTAATATAATTGCTGTTTTATTTACAAAACGGAATTAAAATGGGTGTATTTAAAAGTTTTATTCTTTCGGTGATGGCGTCGACATCTCTCGTTTCTGGAGGTGATGATGGGTGGTTCCCGGTTGCAAAAGCTCCCAAAGCCGAAGAAGAATCGACTGAAAAGGATCCGGCGATATGGGTTCTCTTTTCCAAAGCTGTCGATTTAGAAAAGATACTCGTTAGACTTCCTGAAGATCCCGTATATAAATACACCGAGTCTGGTGATATGGAAATACGTTCCGAGAGGGATGGGGAGATTTTCGAACTAATGATTTTAAGATCAGGCTTAAATCCAATTCCAGCTGAGGATTCGCTCCGTCAATCAGAGGGGAAATGGATTCGTGAGCATGTGATTCAGACTGAGCAGCATATATACGTTCTTCGCACCACCTCCAATCTGGCGGATAGTCCAAGCCACAAGCTTTTTGTCTCCTCATTCTCTCTTGGGGAATTGTAAATTTCCCGCATTCATTATGTAAAGCCGTTCTGCGCATCGATTTGTGCTCATTTTAGGGGGTAATAGCCCAAAATAGGGGTCCGAAAATTTCGCGCGAAATAATTAAATTTCGCATTTCTCATAGGAGAAATCAGGTATGATTTTGAAAAAAGTTGCGTGAAATCTTCGTTTTCATGTATGTTTTACCTTGTTCTTTTTCACGGAATACGAAGAAGAAAGAGAGTAGCAAAGACTGCTCGGGAATCTATCTAGATTGGAAGACCTTGGGAGGTGCAAACCTTCCGGGGAATTTGTTAAGGATATTTTGACAGTAGAAGAAGAGAAGAGTGTTTTGAAAAGAACAAGCTTGTGTAAGGTCATCTGACCTTACTCGTCAAAAGTAATTAATTTTTTCTGAGAATTTGATCTTGGTTCAGATCGAATGCTGACGGCGTGGATGAG
>JANPFC010000117.1:0-5790 GCA_031423235.1 Chlamydiota bacterium
GTCAACTAAACTCCCATTTTTTTTTAACGCAGAGGTAGGAAAGAGATAACACGCAGAGATCGCAGAGGTGAGGGATGCCCTCACACTCCCCAATATTTGGGGTGTGGGGCTTCCCCACCTCTGCGATCTCTGCGTGTTATCTCTTTCCTATCTCTGCGTTGAAATAAATTGGAGTATGCCCACAACGGATTTATGGACTCATCTAAAGATTGCCGAATGGGCTCGCAGATTGTTCAAACCCGCCGCCCCGTTTCCGGTTACGCAATTCAGAACGGATCGAGAATAAGAGATCCTGGTCAAAATCCTTTCTCTCTGCCCAAAGGAGATACTCGACCGGAATTTCGTCAAAACGGCGCCCTTTGTGTTTTCCAAGAGGCATCGTCTTGAGTTTGATCGGCTTTTCGAGAGTCTTGAATAACTGTTCAGTGGTTTGAAACGTTTTTGAGAGGTATTTGAACACTTCGATGTTGACGATCACATCGCTCATAGCCCTGTGCGCCCCTTCTGGCTCGATGTTGAAGTGCTGTCTCAGCCGCTCAAGGGAATTGATCGGGCTTTCGCCATACAGCCGGGCCATGCGCAGTGTGTCGATAAAGCGGGCCTTTTCGATATTTGTCGGAATCTGGCAGCGCTTGGCCTCCGCAGCTATAAGGGAGATATCAAACCCAATCCCGTGGCCGACAATGATGTGCCCTTCGATCATCTTGAGAACTTCTGGAAGGATTTGGGCTACTTTCGGTTTTCCTTGGAGCATTTCGCTCGAAATTTTGTGAATCTCTTGTGAAACTTGTGGAATGGCGCATTCGGGATCAATCAGCGATTCAAATGTTTGCATCACTTGATCAAAGGTGAAGCGGGCAACCGCAATCTCAATCATCCGATCATTTGAAGTATCCAGGCCTGTCGACTCGCAATCTAGGCAGACGAAAACGTCTTGGTGAATCAGTCCCATAAAATGTGTTCAATCCTTTTTTCTACTAGATGGCGGGAGCCGTTATTCATAACTGTATAAAAGATGGCTTCAGGGTACTTTTTCATCAGCATATGCTTTTCTGCCGGAGAAAGTTTGTCCGTCTTTGTGAAAATCAAGATGAGGGGAATTTGCTTGGTCGCTGCCCATGCTTGTAAGTCTCTATCTTCCTGGCTGAAATCGCGGCGGCTATCGATCAAGAGAAGAACTAAGCGGAGCGTGGGTCTTTCATTGATGTAGTAATCGATGGCGCGGGACCATCTTTCCACCTCGTCAGGAGGCGCTTTCGCAAAGCCGTATCCCGGCAGGTCGACAAGGAGAAACTTCTCATCTACGATGAAGAAGTTTAGAAGCTGGGTTTTGCCTGGAGTGGCAGAAGTTTTGGCCAGTTTATTTTGTGCAAGCCAATGGTTGATGAGGCTCGATTTACCTACGTTCGATCGGCCTGCAATGGCAATTTCTGGAAGGAGGTTTCCACGAGGATCTTTCAATGTCGGGAATTCGGTGAGTGTCGATAGGAGAAAACGGGCTTTCATTTAAGTTACTACGGCGATCCGCCCCTCTTTTTCATAAATAAATTCAATCCGGATAGTCCCCGGCGGGAGAAGCGTTTCTATTCGATCGGGCCATTCAATTGCACAAATGCTCCCGCTTGCAAAATACTCCTCAAATCCAAGGCCTGTAAAATCTGAGGCTGTCTTAAGACGGTAGAGGTCGAAGTGGGTTAGCCCATCGTAGACATTCAGGAGAACAAATGTGGGGCTTTGAATCGGTTCAGAGATTCCTAGACCTGCGGCCAACCCTTGTACGAAGGTCGTCTTTCCAGCTCCAAGATTGCCAGATAGGGCCAGGACAGTATTTTTTGGCAGCACTGAGGCTGCCAATTTCCCGAAGGCGAGGGTTTCTTCAGCAGACGAAAGGGGATATTTCCCTGTTGTTAGTCCGATTCGACCCATTTTTCTAGGTAAGGTCCGAATTCTGGGTGTTGAGCAAGCCCCTCAACAAATCCGGCGATTTTATCTTCAGTTAAATGCTTTTGGATAAATCCAAGAAAATTCTCTTCGATCTGGAACCGATTCTGGTTCTGCACTTCAAGTAAAGTCAGCTCTTTCACGTGGTTCTTTTTGAAGTCGTCGATCACTGCCGCTCGGCTATTAAATAATTTGCCTGTAATTGCAGATGAGTAAACTACTTTTTTCATCGAGGCTTTCCGCTCGCTGATGTAGTTCTTAATGACATCTGGGTCTTCAGAAACAAAAAATCTTTTTACAGGAAGTCCGCCTACGCGCTCTTTATTTTCTGGGCACTTAGCTACCCAATCATAAATGGCGTCTTGTGGATTTGGGCAGGTGTTGTCCCCAAACACTTTTCCAGTAAATGGGCAGATGTAAATCTTTTTTGTCGATTCGTTGACGCTCTGCTGACCGAATTGGATGGTGATCTCAGTCTCGCGCCAAAGTTTCCCTTGAGCTTCCAGTTTCCCGATGAGGTCGTCGATGCTTTGGTAAATCGTCTTGTCGCGCGGGAATAGAGTGGGTTTAAGTCGATATTTTTCCTCGACGAAAGCGAGATAAACCGTTACTAAATCGGCGGTGCGGTTCTTCTTTAAAAATTTAAGTAATTCGTTCTTCTGTTCCGCAGTAATGCTAAGAGCCGTAGCCATAGTGTCCTCAAAAAATCTTAGACATCAACGGTACTATAAATGGCGATTATCATCAAGGAGCGATCTATTGAAAAAATAATTTCACCCACCTTGATCGGCCCTTGATTTTGCAACGGTTCCGTGCTATAGTTCCCTCAAAAAAATATTCCGATAAGGCGGGAAACTATGAGTAACCAACTTTTAGAAAAAAATATCCAAGATCCTAAGAAGCGATTAGCCTCTTTGCTGCAGGAGAGCCAGAAGTCTCTTCAGTTCGAAAGAATCATTGTGAAAGGGTATGAAAAAGTTGTGAAAGTAACGGATGCGAAGGCGGGCCTTACTGCCATCATCGCAATCCACAATACCACGCTCGGGCCTGCTCTTGGCGGAATTCGAATTCAACCCTATGCCACATTCGAAGCCGCATTGGAAGATGCTCTTCGCCTTGCTAAGGGGATGACTTATAAGTCGGCTGTTGCTGAAGTTGGTTTTGGCGGTGGGAAAAGCGTTATTATCGCCGATCCAAAAAAACAGAAAACACCTGAACTCTTAATGGCATTCGGCGCGGCTGTAGAAAAGCTTGGCGGAACGTACATTTGCGCAGAAGACATGGGCTGTACAACTGAAGATGTAAAGATCATTCGCCGTGTAACAAAGCACGTCGTTGGCCTCCCGCATGAAAAAAGCAGCGGAGATCCAGGCCCCTTCACAGCTTGGGGAACTTTCCGAGGCATCCAGTCAGTTGTAAAGCGGCTTTACATGAACGATTCTCTTGAAGGTAAGCGGATTGCAGTCCAGGGGCTTGGCAACGTGGGCAGCCACTTAGTCGACCACCTTTTCTGGGCCGGCGCCGAACTCATCCTCTCCGATATCGATCCTATTAAGCTTCAGAAATTCGCTGCGAAATACGGCGCTAAAACCGTCGCTCCTGATCAAATCCTGAAAGTTGAATGCGATGTCCTGGTGCCGTGCGCTGCCGGCGGGATTATTAACGATCAAACCATTCCTGAATTCCGCTGCAAAGCGATTGCTGGCTGCGCCAATAATCAGCTCCTTCGCGACACGCATGCGCAAAATTTAAGAGATCGCGGCATTCTTTATGCACCCGACTTTGTTATCAATGCAGGCGGCCTTCTGAACGTTGCGGAAGAGCTTGAAGATGCGGGCTATAACCCGAAGAATCCGCGCTACAAAGTGCACCACATCTACGATACCCTCTTAGCCATCTATGAGATTGCAGATAAAAACAAAGAGTCGACTCACGTTGCTGCACTCTCTCTAGCCGATTACCGGATTAAGTATGCGGTTGGCAAAAGGGTGATCCCTCCTACATTCCATCATAGCGCAGAATTATAAAAGGCGCGTATCTTGGTTGTATGGAAACACTTTTAGCTACCTTTAAAGCCAAGGTCACCGATTCTATCGGCAAGGCCTTTGGCGATTTGTTATCTGTAGAAGAGCAAAATGCCGACATGTCACCCTGCATGCAGGAAGAGTTCGGCCATTATCAGTGCAATAGCGCTCTACGCCTCTCTAAACTACTCAAGCAAAATCCACGCGCAATTGCTCAGAAGATCATAGACAATTTTGATCCATCTATGTGTTCAAAAGTAGAGATTGCAGGCCCTGGCTTTATCAATTTCACCCTTGCGCCAGCCTTTCTTTCCGCTCAGCTTGAAAAGCAGTTGAAAGATCGGTTTTTGGGAGCCTGTCCTCCTGCCAAAAGAAAAAAAATCATCGTTGAATTTTCCTCGCCGAATATCGCCAAAGAATTGCATGTGGGCCACATCCGCTCGACCATCATTGGCGATTGCCTGGCACGTCTATTCGAATTTTTGGGTCAAGACGTTCTCCGCCTCAATCACCTTGGCGATTGGGGAACCCAATTTGGGATGTTGATCACCTACATGTTGGATTCCTGCCCTGCAGTTCTTAAGGGCGATGAGCCCACTGATCTCCATTCTCTCATGACTTGGTACAAGGCTGCCAAGAAGCGGTTTGATGATGACGCTGCCTTTAAAGCAAGGGCGCAGAAAGAAGTTGTCCAGCTCCAGTCGGGACAGCCCCAAGCGATGCATGCCTGGAAGCTCATTTGCGATGTTTCCCGTAAAGGATTCCAAGAGATCTACGACATGATGGGCGTCCGTCTCACCGAAAGGGGCGAATCCTACTACAACCCTTACCTGAAAGAAGTGGTCGAGGAGCTTGAGAGCAAAGGGCTCGTTGTCATTTCTGATGGGGCCAAGTGCATCTATCCTGAAGGGTTTCAAAACCGGGAAGGAGAGCCACTGCCTGTCATGATTCAGAAATCGGATGGCGGCTACAATTACGATACCACCGATCTTGCAGCTATACGCCACCGGATTTATATAGAGAAGGCAGATCGGATCATCGTTGTTGTTGACGGAGGGCAATCGCTCCATTTCCAAATGATTTTTGCAGTCGCCAAAAAAGCAGGCTGGCTCGACCCTTCGAAAGTGGAAGCGGAACATGTGGGATTTGGCCTTGTTCTTGGCGCCGATGGGAAGAAATTCAAAACCCGCTCGGGCGATACTGAAAAACTGATCGATCTTTTGACAGAGGCTGTTGATAAAGCCCGCGAAATTGTCATTGAACGGCATCCTGGCGGCGACCCCGAAGAGATTGAGCATTTAGCTCGTGTGTTGGGAATTGGCGCCGTTAAATATGCAGACCTTTCTTGTCTCCGCACAAAAGATTATACGTTTAGTTATGAGAAGATGCTCCGATTTGATGGCAATACGGCTGTATTCCTACTATATGCCTATGTTCGAATCAATGGGATCAAACGGAAGATCAATGCTGACATGGATCATGTTCTTAAAAACCACAAGATCGATGTTAGACACCCATCTGAAATTTCCCTCGGTATTCATCTCCGCCGTTTTGGCGAGATATTGGAGATCATGGCTCGCGATCTTCTGCCGAATAGACTTACAGATTATCTCTATGAGCTTGCAGAGAAATTCAACGCATTCTTTAGGGATTGCCGCGTAGAAGGAACTCCTGAGGAGGGGAACCGTCTCGTTCTTTGCGAACTTACATCTCGTGTTATGAAGCAGGGATTAGAAATCCTCGGCCTCGAAACCGTCGAAAGAATGTAATAGGCGGGGGCCTCCCCGTAGGCCTCAACCCAAGAAACTTAAAGTCGCTAATAATA
>JANPFC010000118.1:0-50418 GCA_031423235.1 Chlamydiota bacterium
CATGAAATTAATTAAGAATTATTAGAAATCTGGTTATTAGCCCCATCCCAGGTATAACTCTAACGGTAACGATTTAACCAGAACCTCGCCTTCCGCTCAAAAAAATTGAGGCTTCGTTCAGAGCGGATCTAAAAAACCCCCTTGGTTTTAGGTACTTGCGGGAAAAGTGCGTAAAATGGGTGAAAAACGAGATTTAGACATGCGTGACTCTTATTTTGTATTGTTCGCTTGTCCAGAGGTATTTAATGGGAAACTTTAAGAAGTCTCCGGGTGTATGATTCGAACATACGACCAATGGATTAACAGTCCGGTGTAAGTCAATAATCTACAACAACCTACGATTACTAGCAACTAGAGAATCAAGAACTTAAAGCTAAGTCAATTACCGTGAGTTGTCGCTTCATGTGATGGACTTTCGCCTCTTACTGCACCACCAGTGCACCATTTTCTTTGCGACAAGGCAAAAATATGCGATAATGCTGTCTTTCGGTGGAGAATTTCATGAGCAGAAGGGTCGCAGCTATTATCACTGCCATCACGGGGGATCGGGTCGTTATTGGAGAAGATGAGTTGGAACATGCAATCGAAGAACACTTTTCAATGCTTCCAGCAGATATTCTTCTAGAGTTAATCGAGAGAATTTTAAAAGATCCTACCAAAATTTTTGAACAAACAACGTTAAGTCAGTACCATCTTTTTTATCGGCTTGACAATCGAAGATATTTAGTTGTAATTGTAAAGAAAACTCCAACGGGAAATTATTTTTCATCCATGTACAGTACTGGAAGTTCTATTCGAAACAGTCATAAAGACTTAAGAGAAATCAAGCCATGAAAAATGGGAAAGTATTTTTTCATCCGATTGAAGGCGCGGGGTCCTTGACGATTTCTTGGAGTTCGGGCCCTAAAGGCGACGCCGTGGAAGCAAAAAAAGGAGCTGGAGTGGGTTTTTTCTCTCAGAAAGGAGATTTGCTCTGCGTTATTTTCGATGAGGTTCAATCTGCACAAGACCATCAGACACTCGAATTCAGTCGTGATCAAATTGAAATCACTTTAAAAAATGGCCGAGTTACGTACACAGTATCTAAAGCAAAGAAAACTCCTATAAAGCGAAAAAAAAGCGCTAAGCGAAGACAGCCCGCTTAGGAACGCTGAACTCTAAAGGACCGGAACCAGAGCAGCGAGCAATCATAGAGAGATTTGCTCAACAATGAGCCTTAGAACTTAAAATTATATTCATATACGGGCCAGACAGCTGAGAACATCCCTAGGAAAATTCAAACCTAGTTGGGAAGTGCTGTGATATAATATTCCACCCTTTCAGATCCCCGCTGAAAAGTTAGCTTTACCTTTTTTCCTGGATAGATGTCCATGAGGTGGCGAATTGCTTTTTCATCCAAAATATCATAACCATCAATCCCAATCAGCATATCCTTAATTCTTAACCCAGCTTGTTCAGCATCGCTATTAAGATGAAAGCCTATAATGCGATTTGCCTCATCTAGTCGAATTCCAAGTTGAGATGGTCTATAAACCCAAACTGAGAATTTACTCCAAGGTCGGTTGATTGTGGAAACACTCGGACCAACTGAATAACCTTGTGCCTTCGCTTCACCCTGCCCAGAACGACTTCCATAACTCTCATAAGCGTCTGCCTTAAAAGTTGAATAACCGGGACGATAATTCGTTTCTGTATCAACCCCCGAATTTTCCACTAAAATAAAGTCTCCGCCAAGATTTGCCGCTTTTTCCCTCGCATCTTCGATTAAGTCATCAAAACCAGAAAACCCATTTCCATTCGCAGAGATAAACCCTATTCTCTGAGCTTTTCTCGAAGGCATGCGAGTTAGATATTCGACTGCTCCAGGACCAGTTTTAGACTGTTTTACAATGTGCATTTCCCGGGTAAAAGACGATTGAACGCTCGCACAACCAGACAAAAGAAAGAAAATGGATATAATTGGAATAGAAAATAAAAAACGCATTTTTAACCTCAATAAAACAGTCAAAACCAGAAAATACTCACATGAAAAATACACTATATTTTACTACGCTAAAGAATAAGAATGACCGAAAAAAGATCCCTTTAATTTAGCCGCCAAATCCATGTCTTGTCGGAACAGTTTCCGAGTATCCTTGCCGAAAACCATTCGAATCGTAATATTCTATACGATTGGAACCGTCCGACTGGAATCCAGGTCTTGGCGGAATAGTTACAGAGTATCCCTGCCTAGAACCATTTGAATTGTAATAATCTTCACGAGTGGAACCGTCCGACTGGAATCCTCGACTCAAAGGGCTTGGGTATTGAGATGTATCAGCGTAGCCAGTGACAGCGAGTACAGGAAAAGCGAACAAATAACAAAAAAGTTTTTTCATCTTAATCACCTATGATTAATTTAGACTTGTTACATTAACTCAATTACGAAATACGATCAAGTTAAAATTAATCATTTGCAATAGACCAGTATAGCTCTGCTGAACAAATACTCCATGACCAACTCCATTTTATTGCCTTTAGGCTCTCCTGGCCCATTCTTTTCTTTTTCCATAGCTATCTCTTTATTTACATCCCCTCTTAGGGACAAATATCGCACCATGCTTTCAATGGCCGAGTATTTGTAATCAAGAATTTATACGTAACCTCTAACAGAAAAACCAATGTCCTCGCTAAAGATCGCCTCGATTTGCTGTAATTTTGCGATAGAGGAAAGGATTGATTTGACCTCAGAAATCACGACCTCATTCCAAGGCGCAAAATATAGGGCATCAGGCTGTAGACCGATGAAAAGTATTTTTCTGTGTCCGGAATACTCCGATTTGCCCAATTGAAGGGCCGCCTCGCCGAGGAGTCGTCTGAGATAATTGCTTGCAAATCCCTTACCCTGAGATTGGGCAAATTCATACTGAGCGTCTATCGGAACTAAAGCCGGGGGAAGAGAACACGTGTAAACGAAGCTACCGTTCGCGAATATCCCAATCTGGGGTAAATCAGGATTTTCATACACCCTTCTAGTAAATGCTTTGACAAGAGAACAACCTATGGAAGAAAGACTTTTGATTTTCAGAGATGAAGGAAACCGAAATTGCTCGCAAAAAAGAGGGCGGGGGCGAGGTTGAAAATATTTAAATCCCGCTATGTTGAATCGATGCCAAAAGGACTCGTATTTTTCTGATGTGTGCACGAATTTACATTCTAAAACGCACTCTTGTCCATTACGAACCCCCTTTACATCCGGCTTTTTTTCGTCATCCCTTGGAAGAATAAAATGAACCTCCCATCCCTCTCGCGCTAGGTACATCCCTCCATATAGCTGAAGATGAAAGTCATAAAGGCGGCCACAAAGCGCATGCGTCGTAGAACAGTCAGTTTGTTTGATAGTCTCTTCCAGCCAGCTTTGCCAGGCATTTGCCCCGCCCAATGTGATCGCTTCGCTATACAGACCTTCAAACCATCTTAACGCCTTGAGATTCGAATCCCAAAAGAACTGATAGTGCGGGATAATCAGCCAATCCTCAAGAAAAGGGTGGCGTTGGATATGAGCTTGTAAAATGCTTCCAAAAACCTTTACGGATTTTGGGAAACAAGTGTCATGCGCTCCCATGCACTCCAGCAGTTCCTTAGCATCTCCTGGAATAAGCGGCTGATAGTCCTCCGCCTTGAGATTGTATTTGATAAACCGAGGGTCAGAGCCCATTCATTACCTATTCGTGTTCATGACTTTAAAATAGCATTTTTGACTGATTTTACATAACAAAGCCCCTCATCACAAAAATAAGCACACCAGCGGTGAATTTACTCAAAGCCCTCTACACCAACGGTCTGAGGTCAGCGGTATTTAAAATATCGCATATCCATTAAAAGTCTCAGATAGTCTATCTAGAATTTTAAGGAAGTTACAGAGACTCGGCTGGAGCTTTCTTTCGACGAATATCCTGTCGATAATGCAGCCGAAAGCCTGGCTCAGGTGTTCTGGCATAACGACTCCATTATTGCTTTCAGGTTGAGCAAAGACAAGATATCCAGGGAGTGATTTAAACCATTCCGTGAGCTCGGCTGCTAAACTAGGATCGATGTGCATTTTAGATATTTTTTCCTCCAGTTTGCGGATTTTCCTCTCTAGATTCACAACATTCTCTTTGTTTGTTCCTCTAAAACAGTAATCCTATCTTCCAATTCTTGCAGTTCCTGAAACTTTACTACATGATTTAGGATATCGTTTGCAGCGGCGCGTTGCACACCGGGGTTGTCATCACGATCAGTCAATTTTACTAATGTAGAAGTGGCTTTTATTGCGTTTACTTTGAGCTGGATTACAGCATCTTGGACCAGCTCATTGCGCATCTTGTTCAGTTCTGTCTTGAATAATGGTTGTTTCATCCATTCATAAAAACAGTCTCTACTAATGCCGACTTGCCTGCACGCCTCGTTGCAATTAACCTCAGAGGCTAAGATAGGCAATGCTTTTAATTGTTTTGGAGACAAGCTATTTATGTCGGTTTTTGTCATGTTAAGTCGCTTTCTCCCTTGCGGTTCTGCTTTTTCGCTCATTTCTTACTTCCTTTTGGCTGGTAGTGTTACTTTCATCTCTAGGGACAAACAGGACAATAGGGACAAAATAGTGCCCGTATCCCCCAATAAACTGACAAATTTATTCAAATAGGAGGGGATTCACCTCAAAAACGTCGCTCGGTCTACCCTTCCCTACTTTAGCTTCCACCTCTCGAAAAATTTCATGTTCTTTCAGAATATCAAATATGGGGACTAGATCGTCCTTTTTAAGACGTCGGAATTTTCGCATACACTCTCGTCGAGAAACAAATTTAAGCTTCTCTTCTTTTATCCAATCATAAATAGCTCGTGCTTCTTGTTTGATTCCTGCTTCGTGCAATAAGTCGAAAACAACTAGAGCATGATTCGTCAAAACATGCCCAATTTTTACGGCAGCTCCCATGTCCTCAGATGATATTGAGTATTCTGAAGGCTTTTGGCATGAATAGCGCATGACATGAAGGAGGGCTGCTATCCGAGCGATGGCCCCAGGTAGCTTTCCCGCCCAATCGGTTATATGAGATAGATACCCAATCTCATCCCCCATTAGCTTTTCAACTATTTTTGCATATTCCCACCAGCTCGTATAAGCCTCTTTCGTGAGGTACAAAACATGTTGAATTTTGCCCCCTTCAGATGCAGGACAATGCTCTAGAATATACCTAATTGACTTCCGGTATTGGGAAGCATAATCAGGGTTCATAGGTGGTTCATTTAAGCTTCTTGACCCAATGTTTGATTTTGGTATCGCATAGAGAAATCTTCCCAATAAGCCTCGCCCTCTAAATGTTTTGTTTTTGCAAATGTTTTTTATTATCTGAGGTTGAATTGTCAACCCCATAGTTAGCAGAGCCCGCTCCATGAATATGGGTGGACTTGATCTTCTATCTACTCGAACCGGGCTTCCGGAATGCGCCTGAAGAAAAAGATCGATATTTGCTTTTCCGTCTGAATACAATCCGCTAAGGATGTCAAATACACCTCCCTCATCACTTAAAACTGCCATTGCCTCATCGTTTGCAGCCATAATAGTCCCCAGCTGTTCAGGCGTAACATCGCATGTCCAAAGCTGCGGATAGCTCGGAATATTTGGCAACTGTTGCTCTAGCTTTTCAATTTGGCCTTGTAACTGATCATATTTCCCTTCATTTGCCTTTGCAGCTTGGTTTCGCAATTCTTTAAGGCGAGCCTCCAAAGTTTTCCGCTGACTAATTGCGTTTTCGATAATAGGCTCGAACAAGGATTTTTTCTCTTTCTCCCACTCTCTTAGGGGTGCCGTTACTTCGCTGTATACCCTAGATTTTCTTGACGCAGGCGGTAGGACGGGCAGCACCCATATGTTCACTGGCTCTCGATAGTCATCTTTGACTTGAACCTGATAATTTTTCTGAGCTGCCGTAGCCACAGCTGAGAGAATTATCAATCCTGCTAGTTCGGGCGGGGTTTCTGTTGACCGAGACAGCTCAGCGGCGAACCCTCCAAATGGTTCGGGCAAGATATCTTTAGGCCATGGAAGAAGAGGAACCCCCTCTAATGGAAGAGGGAGATTCCAACCGTGCGTTTCAGGAGAGTTTATATCATGCATTTGCTAAACTCCCCTGTTGAGATTCATTTGTTCCACTGCCGCCTTTGCATTTGCTGATGTTGAGGCGGCGTATTTATTTAGAGCCTCCCTAGCCAATGGCTTTTGCTCTTTCAGAATGTAATACTCCCCCGGCCGACATCCCTTTCCGTCTCGATCGTCTATATAAAATCGACGGGTCAAGATAATCCCCAGGAAACCCTGTCGCCGCAGTTCCATGATCGTCTGTCGAGGATTCAGAGCCCCGATTAGGGGGCCCATATCGTTGACTTGTATGTAATCTCGGCTGAGGAGCTCTTCTATAGCTCTTTTTTGCCTCTGAGTTTTGATGTGAGCTGCGTTATTCATAGACGTCCTCTTTCACCTGCGGATTTTTTGAATTTACCCAGTCGAACCAGGCGGCCTCATCAATCAAAATACGGGATCCCACACGTTTGATGACTTTGTCAAAACCGTTTGTCTTTGCATGGAAGACAAGATGGCGAAGACCTCCCTGTGGTGGCCATTCGTGAAATTCATTCCATCTGGTTACTGGAATGAGTCGATTTGTTGTGTTTGAAAATTTTGTCGTCATATTGACTCCTTTGTTTTATTTCATTGTTCAATCAATCTATTTACTGCTTGTTTCTGCAAGAAATTGAAACAAAAGAGATGATATTATTGTTGGGGACAAGAGAAAAAACTTTGGGGAATGAACTTCCCCAAATTCCCCCTAGGAGAAAAGAAGATTTGGGGATCGTTGGGGAATAAAAAAATATGATTGTTCCCTAATTTTAAAGAAGGATTAGGATTCTTTAAATCGGTGTTCGATATATCCCCGAATGGTGTCATCAGATTTTTCACCTTTTCCTTCGGATGCTGCACAAAGGGTCAGTAATTCCTTGACCATGTTTGTCTTAAGAACATCTTTGGTTTTGAGATTTTCATTATTTTCTTTATCAGCTTTTCTTATGCAAATCTCAGCGATAACATTGGCTCCAAGAGCAGCGAGAACGCTTGAAGAAAGATCGCTAAAATTAATTTTCAACACATCTGGTATCGTACTCAAAGGCACAGGTTCTTTAGAACCGCAGTGGGAATTATGAGAACTTGATCGAATGCATTCTGGAACTATAAATTTTTTCTCTTGCAACCAACTACAAAAGTATCGAACTGAGATACTTCCTAAATGTATGTTAAGACTTTTATTTTTAAATGAATCACATATGAGTTCGTAAATTCCATCTTCGTCTAAATTTCGAATTTGCCACTCAAATCCATACTCACTGATACCGTGAGGACCTTTGGGATCTATCCCATAATATAAAAGGACCGCTTCAAGCGGAGTAAGAAGCTCCCTTCTAGCCCAATAATTAATGTTAATAGGATATATTCTTCGAAGCAAAGCTAAGTCGCCCTCGTAGGCCGCATCAGAAGAGTTATCATTCATATCTTACCCTCCAAAAATTTCCTGGTTCATTCGTTCAATAACCTTCGATGCGTGAGCCTCAGACAAATGGCTATAACGCTTGACCATCGATAGGGTCTTATGTCCGAGGACCTCGGCAATCTCTGCAAGACTGGCGCCATTCATCAAGAGGTAGCTCGCACAGCTATGGCGACAATCATGGAAGCGAAAATTCTCGATGCCAGCCTGTTTAAGGGCTTTTTCCCAAGGGAAACGTAGGTCGACCGGTTTCAGAAGATCTTCTTTACTCGGGAAAAGAAGGCCGATATCCCTCGTACTCTGGGAGTGTTGTTGCATGAGTTGAAGAGCTAAGCCCCGAAGAGGAACGGTTCGGCGCTCCCCGTTCTTTGTTTCGTGAAGGACAATCCTCCCTCTAAAGATATCGACATTCTCCCACCGCAAATTCATAATCTCTCCCTGCCGCATCCCGGTTGACAGGGCGATGACAACAACGGGATAGAGGAAGGGATTGCTGCTCTTCTGGCATGCTTTTAAAAGGAGGCTCCTCTCGTCGTCGCTAAGAAAACGTACGCGCCCGCGCGGCTCTTGAGGCTTGGTGACTCTTCTCATTGGTGAATCCTCAATCCAACCCCACTCTTTCATAGCTACAGTAAGTGCGTGCGATAGCGCCGCTAGATATCGAACAACGGTCGAGGGAGAACGGGGCTTCCCTTGTATGGTAACGCCCTTAAGAAGCCTGTCACGCTGCTCTGCAAGCAGAGAGGGTGTGAGGTCGGAGAGAAGGCAATGCCCGATATGCCCCTTCCACCATTTCAATTGAGCCGTACATGCGGAAGCATTCTTAGGCTTAGTCGGGATTACTGTATCGATATAGCGGTCCACTAGGTCAGCAACCGTGTGCTTTTTGGCTTCTGCTGTTTTAAAGTGGCGCCCATCCCGCATTGCCGCTTCGGTTTGCTGAGCCCAAAGCTTCGCATCGGTCTTTCTCTCAAATGTCGCTGAAGTTACTGGGAACCCTTTCAGTCTAACCTGAACTCTGAAATGAGTTTTCCCGTCATCTGTTTTTCGTTCTTGGATATATGCCATAATCAATCCTCGTTGTTGAAATTTCATCTAAACAACGAAATGTTAATCACAAGGAAAACGAGACATCATTCTGTCCGTTTTGTCCCAATTGTCCCTAAGAAGAAGGCGTGGCTGGCAACAAGAGAGTGTTGCCATTATTTGTGAGGAAGTGCACCAGGAGTGCACCATGGTACAAAAATGGCAGCTACAACTCTCGCCGTAACTGCCTAAGTCTATAAGACTCCGGGTGTATGATTCGAACATACGACCAATGGATTAACAGTCCACTGCTCTACCACTGAGCTAACCCGGATCACAAAAGAAAGAACTATCATAATTTTGAACGGCATTATTGCGCAAGGGAATTTCCTTGTGCTGGATGATCTGAGCTGTTAAAATTTTTTCCTATGACTGAAGAACTTAGCGGATACGTAGATGCCATCGTCTTTGCCCAACCCGATAACGGCTTCACCGTCGCAAGACTAAAAGAACCGAAAAAGAAAGAACTTTCGGTTATTGTGGGCTACCTCCCAGGTTTGCAGGCAGGAGAAAACGTGGTCTGCAAGGGGGGCTGGAAAACCCACCCCAGCCATGGCAGACAGTTCGAAGTAAGCGAATATACGGTCGAGTCTCCATCGGATATTCTGGGAATCCAAAAGTATTTAGAGTCAGGTTTGGTCAAGGGAATCGGCCCTGTCTATGCCAAGAAAATCGTCGACCGCTTCGGCTCCGAAACATTGGACGTAATAGACAAAACCCCCCACAGACTGTACGAAATCGAGGGGCTGGGGAAAAAGAAGGTTCGTCAGTTGAAAGAGTCGTGGGACGAGCAAAGATCCATTCGGGAAGTGATGGTCTTTTTAAGATCTCATGGAGCCAGCCCCGGCTACGCTCAAAAAATCTATAAGCAGTATGGCGACGAAAGTATCGCCAAAGTGAAAGAAAACCCCTACCAGCTGGCTAAAGAGGTCTTCGGAATCGGCTTCAAAATGGCCGACTCAATCGCGATTAAGCTGGGGTTTGCCCTCCATTCGGTAGAGAGGCTGGCAGCAGGGATCGAATTCGTACTGTGGGAACTGGCCAACGACGGCAATACTTGCTTCCCCGTAGTCGATTTTTTGCCGATTGCGGCAACCGTTCTCGAGGTCGAGGGCGAGCTGATCGAGAAGGCCATCAAAGAATTGGTTGGCAAACAGTTGATTGAGCAAGATGGGATGCTATGGCTCAAGCCCTACTTTGCCTATGAACAAGGGATCGCGAAAGATCTTTTAAGACTCATCCACGGAAAACAGGCGATCCGCTCTATCGACACGCCCAAGGCTGTCGAATGGGTCCAGGGGCAGCTGTCCATCCAGTTCGCCGAACAGCAGAAGATGGCTGTGATGCAGGCTTTGACCGATAAATTTCACATCATCACCGGCGGACCTGGTACGGGTAAAAGTACGATCACCAATGCCATATTGGCTATTACGTATAAGCTGACAGATAAAATCATCTTGGCTGCGCCTACAGGTAGAGCCGCCAAACGGATGACGCAAATCACCCACAAAATGGCCTTCACCATCCATGCGCTGTTGGAAATGGACTTCGCCTCGGGAGGATTTAAGCGGACAAAGGACAACCCTCTCGATTGCGATCTGTTGATTATCGATGAGGCGAGCATGATCGATACACAGCTCTTGTTCCATCTTTTAAGGGCCATACCTACAAGGGCAAGGGTGCTGTTTGTGGGAGACATCGACCAATTGCCAAGCGTCGGAGCGGGAACTGTGCTGAGGGATCTGATTAGTTCAGGGAAAATCGGGGTCACTTGCCTTACGGAGATTTTCAGACAAGCGAAGGGCTCCAAAATCATCACGAATGCCCACAGAATCAACCACGGTGAGTTCCCAGAGATCAATACGCCTGAACGGAGCGATTTCCACTTCATTGAGGCAGAGACGCCCGAGGGGATTTCCCAAATTATTCAGCAGCTCGTTTCGCAGGAGATACCTAGACTTTGGAACTTCCACCCGATCGACGATATCCAGGTACTGTCGCCAATGAAGCGGGGGGTGATCGGCGTAGAGATGATGAACGACGTATTGCAGAATTTACTCAACCCGAGCACGAAGCCGATTTTCAGAGCTGGCAGACGGTTCCACCTGCACGACAAAGTGATGCAGATCAAGAATAATTACGATAAAAACGTCTACAACGGGGACATCGGCAGGATCACAGAGATCAACGAGGATGTCCTTTACGTCCGCTTCGATGATAAAGACGTCGAATATGACCTTGCCGACCTCGATGAGCTGATTTTGGCCTATGCTACGTCTGTCCACAAGTATCAAGGGAGCGAATGCCCCTGCGTTGTGATCCCAATCCACACATCCCACTTCAAACTCCTCCACCGCAACTTGCTATACACTGCAGTCACGAGGGGCAAAAGACAGGTTTATCTGGTCGGGACAACCAAGGCGATTGGGATCGCTGTCAATAATAACCAAGTTCAAAAACGGTTTACCGGACTGGAAAAAGCGGTCGTTGAGATGGCCAAGACGTTCCAGCCCGATACACATCATCAACTGGAGTTTGCATGAGAACGATTGCACTATTTGTACTATTTGCTTTTCCCCTTCTTGCTCAAATGAACATACTCGTTTTTGCAGGAAGCACCCGCGAGGGCTCCTATAACAAAAAGCTCTCTAAAGAAGCCGCCGAAATTGCCCGCAGGCTCGGGGCTAATGTGACTTGGATCGATCTGAAGGATTATCCTATGCCCTTTTACGATGCCGATGTGGAAGCGAAAGGCATGCCCAAAAACGCGAAGAAGCTCCGCGATCTAATGGTGGCCAACGACATGATCGTGATCGCCTCCCCTGAATACAACGCGTCGATTCCAGCTGTCCTGAAAAATGCGATCGACTGGGCATCCAGAAGCGATGGAAACGCTTCTAGAAGCGCATTTAAAGGGAAAAAGTTCGCTCTTCTTAGCGCATCTCCTGGCAAAGGCGGCGGCGCAAGAGGACTTGTTCATCTAAAAGCCATTATTGAAGACGTTGGCGGAGTGGTGGTCAGCGAGCAAGTTTCTGTCCCAAGCGCACATGCAGCTTTTGCTGAGGACAAACTCCCCCAGATCGTAAGTCAGCTCGAAGTAGAAATGAAATCACTCACAAGATAAGAGTAGAGGATTTTTGGAGGGGTGCTGAGTTCATCCTTGGCATCCCTTAAATTCACTGAAAAGACAAGTTTGGCAGATTTCGATTGCTGAGCTCCTTCTGAATCTATGAACCGATAGGGTGCATGGAAAGTATAGACAAAAGTCACCGAATCATCTTTTTCTGTCTGAACCTGGAAATGGTCTTGCTGTTTTGAAAGATCTAAACAGACGACGTCTAGTTTCGGATTGAGCCTCCGCTCATGCGCCTCGATCATCGCATGCGCGGTAATGCCTGAGTTTTGGCACATGAGGGCCAAAATGGGTAGTAGATCATGAGGTCTAGACTCCACAAACTTTTTGCCAAACAAGCTCACTAAAATCCATTCGACTTTCGCTTCATCCGAATCCGATTCCCTAAGCGCATGGATAATCGATCTACTGTCCTTGACGGTCCCTTCAATAACATATGTTTTGTCATCATCAAAGCGTCTGCGAGTGAAATCCTTCAAAAATTGAAGTTTCAAGAAAATGGATAAAGCAAGCGGTAGCTCGTTTGCTTCCGTTTTTTGGAGCTGGCGGATATTTTTCTTAGATAAAAACCAGTTAATGAGGGGCGCATGGGGTATCTCTGGGAAGATGCTATCGCCCGTATCGGTAAGATTTGGAGTCCCAAATTCAAATACACGCTCTTCTGGAATTAAAGTTCCAAAAAGCCTGGGGACAACGGATGACCTGGGTAAAATGTCCGTATAGGCTTCGTCATCCTCTTTCCTTACTGCGATCACATAGCGTTCCGATCCAATAAAAGGACCACTTTCGTTTGCAAGAACACCAGCAGCATACTCTCGATTTTCTTGTGTCGCATACCTGTATGGGACGATGTACTCTGCGATTGAACTTAAAATGGTAGTGACGACTGAATAAATGCGTGAAGCCAATCCGGGAGCTATAACGGGCAGCACTTCCAGTTGGAGCTGAGGAATTTCAGCTTCTTTTCTTTCGTAAGAATCTGGAAGGCGAATCACTGAATGTCTTTATTTGCTGTGATTTTTTCGTTCTCATACGCAACCACTATCTTAATAGTGCTCGATTCACAGCCACCATTTTCTTGAAGCTGGAGAAACACATTTACCGAATGAAAATTGCCGGAGTTAGAAAATGACAACTTTACAAAATCATTCCCACAGTATTTCCCTGTATAGCTTTGAATTCCGGTCCCTTTATCGTCAAAAAATTGAACCGCAAACTCGGCGACCTTTTTTTGAATTCGTACAGATGCAAAAGAATCAAAAAAAATACCAGATTCAGAGAAGAGGGAGTCACCGTAACAATGACATATTTGCATGTCAGGATAGCTCTTCAAAGTATCTCCAACTCGAACCATTGTGATCGGAGATTGAAGGGCAAATGCTTTGCAGGCGACAACGCCCCTGAGCCCTTGTTCAGCGGAAGGAATAACAGAAGACGCCATAAATCACCTCAATATTAGTTGAGGTGAAGTTTATACATCGCTACGGAATTATTTGCGAAAAGAAATCGTTTGACATCTTATGAAACGGCGCTGCCGGGGGCAAGATTATGGATTTGAGGTAGTTCAAGCCCAGACTCGAGACTCGCAGCAAGGACCATCCCCTGGCTCTCAATGCCCATAATGGTAGCTGGCGCCAGATTAGCCACTATGATCACCTTTTTGCCGATGAGCTGCTCGGGCTCGTAAGAGAGGGCAATGCCAGAGACAATTGTCCGCTTTTCAAAGCCTAGATCAACAAGAAGCTTGAGGAGTTTTTTCGATTTGGGGACTTTTACTGCCTCGAGGACTTGCGCTACGCGTAAATCAAGCTTACCGAAATCATCATAGGCAATCGCCGGCTTAAGAGGTTGGTAGGTTGTCGTGGTCATTGGAACTGCCTTTTTAACTTTCTCACCCAATTTCTGGATTTGGAGCTCGATCTCCTCGTCTTCTACCTTTCGGAAGAGGATTTCAGGCTCTAAGAGCCTTTGGCCAGATGGTAGGGCTGTGTGATGAATCTCATCCCAACTTCCGTGTGCGAGAACGCTTGTAAACCCAAGCATCTGCCAAATTTTCTGGGCCGATGCGGGGACGATTGGAGATGCGACAAGAGCTAGATTTTTAATGCATTCGATGCTGAGCGCTATGACATTGTCGAGCTCTTCTCGTTTGGCCTGGTCTTTGGCAAGCGCCCAAGGCTTTTTCGCATCGAAGAATGTGTTGCCGGCTTGCGCCAGCTCCATAAGGACTTGGCTCGCTTTTCTCAATTGGAACTTATCATAGGAATGGGCCGCGGCACCTACAAGGTCGTCCATTTGCTTGAGGAACGGATCATCTGCTGTAATTTGGGGAACTTTGCTGTTGCAATGCTGCTTTGCAAATACGAGAACGCGGTTGACGAAATTGCCGAATTTACCGAGGAGCTCTGCATTGCAGCGCATTTGGAAATCTTTCCAGCTAAATTCCGAATCGGAGGTTTCAGGAGCATTGGCTGCGATCGCATAGCGGGCTTGATCGGGAGTATAGCGGGTGAAAAACTCTTGCAGATCGATGTACCACCCTTCCGATTTTGAAAACTGACGCCCTTCTAGGAGATAAAACTCATTGGCGGGAACTTCATCGGGCAATTTATAGGGCTTGTCTTGGCCCATGAGCATTGCGGGGAAGAAAACAGCGTGGAATGGGATGTTGTCTTTGCCGATGAAATGGACGAGCTTGCATTTCGGGTCGAACCAGTAGTCTTCCCAACGGCTCGGTTTGCCGATTTTCTGAGCCCATTCTTGGGTCGCAGAGACGTAGCCGATAGGGGCATCGAACCAAACATAAAAGACTTTGCCTGGATGGCCAGGGACCGGTACGCCCCAATCAGAATCGCGGGTGATGGCGCGGGGCTTTAGGTCGTTGATGTACTGCATCGCGAAGTTGACGACATTCTCTTTCCAGCTCTTCCCTTTAATCCAGGCAGCTAGCTGATCTTTGAATTTATCAAAGCGGAGGTAGAGGTGCATGCTGGGTTTAAGAGTGAGGGGCGATCCAGTGAGTTTAGAGCAGGGGTTCTTAAGATCGGTCGCTTCATAGGAGCTGGCGCATTTTTGGCACTCATCGCCGCGGGCCTCTTCATAGCCGCACTTAGGGCAGGTGCCAACGACGTATCGATCGGCTAGGAATCGTTTTTCCTGCTCAGAATAGAGGTGATTTTCGGTCTTTTCTTCGATGAGCCCCTTTTTATCGAGGGCATAGTAAAATTCTTGGGTGGTAGGGACATGGCCTGGCCAGGTGGTCCGGCTGTAGTGGTCGAAGGAAAACTCCAACTTGTCAAAAAAAGCCTTATTGATCTCATGAAAGATATCAACGTGCTCTTTTGGGGTCCTTTTGGCCATATCGGCGCTGAGAGTGATCGCGACTCCATGCTCGTCCGACCCGCAGATATAGAGAACGTCATCTCCCTTAAGCCGCTTAAACCGGGCGTAGCAGTCGCCCGGTAGATAAGCCCCTGCGATATGGCCAAAGTGCAGAGGTCCATTCGCATAGGGCAAAGCTGATGTGATCAGAATTTTTTCAGCCACGAGGTTCTGAGGCTCTTTCTTCGATAATTGCGAGAAGCTCCCCTAGAGTTGCCTGGGTTCCGCTCATGATGATATTGCGAGCGATATTGATCGAAAAGTTGCAAAGGTCGAAATTGTTTTTGAATTTCTTCCGGATTCGTTCTGTGGTTAGCTGTTCTGTCATAGGAGTCATCCTTTTTGAGAAATAGTTTACTGGACCTTGTCCATTTATCGGCTCTGCGCGCCTCAGTAGATTTGATCTGCAGTAGAATGAATTTTACTTCATGTAGGTCTTTTTTACCTACCTGAAGTAAAAATCGTTCGCTGCAGGTCAAATCTACCAGGCGCCCGGAGCTGAGAAATGGACAAGGTCCAGTTTAACGGTTTCGATGCTCTTCAGCAATCAAAATCGAACGGAGCACATCATAGGCGGTTTTCAAATTATCATTCACTATGTGATAATCGTAGTTCGTCGCGAGGGCCATCTCTTTTTCAGCCCAGGAAAGGCGGGTTTCAATCGCATCTTCCGTCTCCGATCTGCGCCGATAAAGGCGGGCCCGGAGCTCTTCTAAACTGGGAGGGCTGATAAAGACAAAAACTGCCTCGAGCTTCCCCTTGAGTTGGAGCGCGCCCTGAGTGTCTATCACAAGGATAACATGTTTCCCCTTTTCTAGCTGCCCATCAACAAATTTCCTCGATGTTCCGTAGAAATTGTGAAAGACTTGCGCATACTCGAGGTAATCCCCTTCTTTAATCTTCTCTTCGAACTCTTTGACAGTGATGTAGTTGTAATCTCTGCCAGGAATTTCGTTCGGCCTTGGAGTGCGGGTTGTGTCGGAAATACTTTCGACAATATTATGAAATTCATCCCGTAGCATCCGGACAAGAGTTGTTTTTCCTGTACCTGCTGGCGCGCTAATGACAAAAACGAGCCCTTTTTTCATTCTAAGTTTTGCACTTGTTCCCGGATTTTTTCGAGTTCGCTCTTCATTTCAACGACGAGATGGGCAATTTTGGCTTCCATCGACTTGGAACCGACCGTATTGACCTCTCGGCCCATCTCCTGAATCAGGAAGTCCATTTTCCGGCCCACAATGCCCCCTTTGAGGAGAGACTTGAATTGGGCTGTATGGCTCCGAAAGCGGGTAATCTCTTCAGTGACGTCTACCCGTTCTGCAAAGAGGGCCACTTCTCGTAAAAGACGCTCTTCGACCTCGGGGCCAGCTTTGAGCAATTCTTCCATTTTCTCAAAGAGCTTTTGTCGCATTTTTTTGGTAGCGTCAGGCGCTGACTTTTCGACTTCATCGAGCATCCGCTCAAGTTCTTTAATGCGTCCCGCTAAATCAAGCGATAGAGCTTTCCCTTCTGTCTGCTTCATCGCTATGAAGGCCTTTAAAGCCTCGCTAACGCATTTATTAAGCCCCTCTAGATTATCGTCTGAGGCAACGTCTTGTCTAGGTTGCGTTGGGAAATGCTGCATGATAAATGGGAGGTCTATCAATTTGGGATCAGAGCCAATATCTCGGGCGATTTTCTCCCACGCTTTCTTGAGCCCTTTCAAAACTTCTACATCGGGAAGGAGCCCTTCTACTGCATTTAAAGTGGGAATAAGGAAAATCCGAACCGAGACACCGCCGCGCGATACTGCATCGCCGACCCATTTGCGTACTTCGTGCTCAAATCTGCTGAATTCCTTCGGCAGAGAGACAAAGACTTCTAGATATTTTCGATTGACGGACTGAATTTCGACGGTTAAACGCCCAAATGGGGCATCTAAAATAGCACGTCCAAAACCAGTCATGCTGCTTAACATACACGACCTTTTCGTTAAGTTTAGGGATAATTGGGTTTTTTGATAAGTTTAATTTATGCCGAACTTTCGAACTCATGTCACGGTCAACCTATTCTTGGGGCTCCCTCTAGGCCTTGCCGCCTTGAAATATACCGTTTTATCAACGCCTACCGACATGCTCTCATTCGCTGCCGCCTATATCTACGGAACCCTGTTTCTCCACCCAGATATGGACCTGGCCCGCAATATCCGACTCTTCTCCCTTAAAGGACTCCTCACTCTCCCCTTCCGCCCGTATAGCTACCTATTCCGGCACAGAGGGATCTCCCATGTGATCATCATTGGAACCCTAACCCGGGTCCTTTGGCTCCTCGGATTTATCACCCTTTCATTCTCGTGCCTGGGCTGGGCCAATCCCAACATAGCCAATTGGAACCAACCTCTAGTTTGGTTCGGGATCAGCGGCCTTGCAACAGCCGACTTCTTCCATGTATTACTCGATAGATTGAAATAAATCGATCTGGACTGGCTTGGGACTCAGCATAGATCTGACTGGATCAAAAGACTTACGATGAATCGGGCATGGCCCATGAGCATAAATCGCTTCTACATGTTGCTCAGTAGCGTACCCTTTGTGCTGCTTGAATCCATACTTCGGATACTTTTCATCTAATTCCGCCATGATCCTATCCCGCGTAACTTTTGCGAGGATGGATGCTGCCGCAATCGATACCGACAAACCATCGCCATGTACTAGCGATTCAGTAGGAAAATCAAAATGGGGGATCTGATTTCCATCAATGAGCAAGTAGTCGGGCTGCATGGAGAGGGCTTCAACTGCCTTCCTCATAGCGAGAAAGGTCGCTTGAAGGATGTTCACTTTGTCGATAGTTTTTACATCGATGATGCCGATGCCGTAGATGAGATTTGGGCAGCTTGTGATTTCAGTAAAAAGGGTATCGCGCTGGCTTGCTGTAAGTTGTTTACTGTCGTTAAGATTGGCGAAAAGGGTTCCAGTGGGCAAGATACATGCTGCTGCGACAACAGGGCCTGCGAGAGGGCCTCTCCCCGCTTCATCAACACCGGCTATCCGAACAAAACCTTCAGCATTTAGCCGATCTTCACATTGGGACATGAATTTTAAACGAAAAAGCTCTGAACCGGAAATTTCCTGCACACTAAATCCACAAGTGATTTAGGAGAAAAAATTATCCTTTCAGAGCTTTTCTGGAAAGAGAAAATTACTCTTTTGTTGGCGCTGTTGTGTTCTCGCCGCCAGCTACGTACTGCTCGCGAATCTTCGCAGCTTTGCCTGAAAGTCCACGGAGATAATAAAGCTTAGCTCTGCGTACTTTTCCTGGGCGAACCACTTCAATCGTTGCAATGCGCGGGCTGTGGAGCAAGAATACGCGATCCATGCTTGAACCATATGCATTACGGTAGATTGTAAAAGTCTCAGAAAGACCAGATCCTTTCTTGGCAATCACTGTGCCGGAAAAGGCTTGGAGGCGCTCTTTTTCGCCCTCGATAATCCGTGTGTTTACGCGGATGGTGTCGCCAATGTTAAACGCTGGGACATCTTTTTTAAGATAAGTTTCTTCAAGTTCTTGTATGACTGGTGAGCGGCTCACAATGTTCTCCTAATAATAAATCGGGTCGTACCCGGCCTGTTTTCATTTTCGCTTCGGCTTTCCGCCATTTGCGGATCTCTGCGTGGTTTCCTCCAAGCAGAACCGGAGGGACTTCCATCCCCTCAAAATTCTCGGGTCTCGTATAGTGGGGCGAATCAAATATCCCCTCCTGAAACGAGTCCTCTTGCACCGCATCCGGGTGACCGATCACGCCAGGTATAAACCGGGCCATAGCGTCGACCAACACAATCGCGGCTGCACATCCATTCGTCAGCACGTAGTCGCCAATGCTGATCTCTTCATCGATCTCTTTCTGCAGCACCCTCTCATCCACCCCTTCGTAATGACCGCAAAGGAGTACAAGATGCTCGCATTTTGCCAATTCCCCGCATTTAGCCGCTGTAAGGAGCGGTCCTTGCGGCGACAGGTAAATCACGCGGGATCCAGCCTTTCTAACACTGCGAATGGCTCTCGCCACCGGCCCCGGACAAAGGACCATTCCTGGGCCTCCGCCGAAAGGGCGATCATCGACTCTACCATTCTTATTCTCCGCAAAATCACGGATATTGGTATGTCTGATCTCGAGATGACCCATGTCCCTACCCCTTTTGAGCATACTCACGTCAAAGGGCCCCCGGAAATACTCGGGAAACAGGGACAGGATTTCAATTTCCATTACTTCGCAGCTTTCTTAGCTTTCTGCGCTCTTTTCTTAGCGACCTTAGCGACTTTCTTCTCAGTCAGCTTCTGGACAACTTCTGGAGCAAAGCGCTTAACGAGCGACTTAACGCGATCGCTGATCTGGGCGCCATTGGCGAGCCAATACTCAACGCGGGGAACATCGATAAAATAGTTCTTATCATCTGCTCCAAACGGGTTGTACCAACCGATCATCTCAAGATATTTGCCGTCGCGTGGGTTTCTAGAATCGGTGACAACTAGGCGGAATCTCTGCCGGCTGTTAGCCCCCTGCTGTCTCATACGAATCGTTAGTGCCATTTTTTACCTTCGAATTGTTTCTTAATTTCATTCAAATCCGGCATGCTGCCCATCTTCTTCGCTTGGGCCTTCATGTCGGGCATACTTTTAAATAGTTGTTTCACGCGCTTGAAGCCTTTGACCATCCGGTTTACGTCGTCAACTGGTACGCCGCTCCCCTTCGCAATCCGCTTCCGTCTGCCGTGCTCTAATTCCACTTTCTCTTGCCGCTCAGCGGGTGTCATCGAATAGATGATCGCTTCCATCTTATTGAATTCCGAGTCGGAGAAATCGAGGTCGCCCATCCCGCTAAAACCTGGGATCATTTTGAGAAGGCTCTTCAAGGAACCCATCTTTCTCACCATGCCCATCTGCTTCAAATAGTCTTCATAGGTAAAGCTCGCTTTTTTGAGCTTCTTCTCGAGATCCAAACTCTCTTGTTCAGAGATGTTTTCCTGAGCTTTCTTAACTAAGTTAATCACATCGCCCATGCCGAGAATTCGGTCGGCCATAGAGCGTGGATTAAAAATCTGCAAGTCGCCGATCTTCTCGCCAACCCCTTCAAACTTGAGCGGCTTATTCGTCACTTCCCGAATCGAGATGGCAGCTCCGGCTCTCGCATTCCCATCGAGCATCGTGAGGATCGTTCCTGTGATCTGAACCCTTTTGTCGAATTCAGCTGCAGTTTTCACCGCATCTTGGCCTGTTGTCGCATTGGCGACAAAAAGAACCTCTCGCGGATCCAGGAACTTTTTCATCTCTTCGAGCTCTTTCATGAGCTCTTCGTCGATATGCAGGCGTCCCGCTGTATCGACAATTAGAACATCAAACCCTTCAGCATCCGCTTTCTCATAGGCTTTCTTCGCCATTTTGAGAGGGCTCTTCTCCCCTTCCAAGTGAAATACTGGCACTCCGAGATCGGCTCCCAATTTTTTGAGCTGATCAATCGCGGCCGGTCTTTGCAAGTCGCAAGCGGCGAGCAAGATTTTTTTACCCTTCGCGGTCTTGCCAATGTAGGCGGCGAGCTTAGCGCAGCTTGTTGTCTTTCCCGATCCTTGAAGTCCGCAAAGCATCACCACCGAAAGCCTTGCATTCAGATCAAGAGGCGCCTCTTCGGTACCCATGAGGGCGATCAATTCGTCGTGGACGAGTTTTGTAAACTGCTGTCCCGGCGTGACCGATTTCATGACCGAATCGCCAATCGCTTTCTCTTTAACACGCTTCACAAAGCTGCTCACAACCGTGTAATTCACATCGGCGTCCAGGAGCGCAAGCCGGACCTGGCGGACCGCATCGGCGATGTTGTCCTCGGTGAGCGACTTCTTTCCCGCGAGACTTTGGAAAAGGTTTTGGAGTTTATCTGTTAATGCGCCAAACATAATTAGGGAATAGAATACTAGAGAAGCGGTAGCTTTTCAAGGGAAATGTCCATATGGAGAGAAAAGTTTTTTGTTGAGAGAGGATTGCGCCCTATTGAACTGAAAATTTTAGAGCATATTCCTTGAGCAAAAGAGAGAGATACACGAGCGTATCTTCGCTAGAAAGATTATTTTCGACAAACTCGGTCGCCCTCTGAGCCATCAGCCTTGACTCATCATCATGCTGCCTAGCCCATTCAATTTTTTCCATTAAGTCAGACAGATCTTCTTTGACAGGGAGGAAGTGTTTATAAGGTTCGAGAGCCCCATAATACCACTGAATATTCGGAGTAACCTGCTTGATTACAAGGGAATTAGAGAGAAGGAGCCAAAAATACCTTTCATAGGAGCAGGAGTTCCCATCCACATCGACCAGGTACTTATATTTCAGGTGGTCGGGCCTGCTAACGCTAGAAGAGACCATCCCCTTCGCCTTCATCAAATGGGGCACTTCCGGATCGCACTGAACGACGCTATTGAAGCGGGCGTCTATGTCCTGGGGGTAGCTCATCGAGAGGAGGACTAGCTTGGCCCTAGCTAACTTTTCCCAGGTAGTCAGAGTAGAATACCCACCGGTTGAAGAGCCGCGCCAGAAAGTTTTAGCCAATTTTTTGTCCCAGGAGATATTGGCATTTGCCTCGGGGATCATTTTTCGGAGCTTTCCGTAGCCAGCCAGCGCTTTGATATCGGGGATCAGGATCAGGCTGTCCGCATCCTCCCGTTTAGCAAAGACAAGGCAGGGGCCGATACCCGGGTTCCCCTCAAAGCCATCTTCAAGAGAAACTATAAAATCGACATCGGGAAGCTTTACATGTTGGCCGAGTTTCTTGATGCACGCCAAAAGCTCTCGAAAATGGCGGCTATAAAGATTTTTTTCATCATGTGAAAAGGCGATATGGCCATCTTTGATGCTAAACCGGACTAAGCTAAAGGTCTCGATCCGCTCACCCTGAAACGCCTCGTCAACCATCTGCTTGGTGATTCCATTAGGATAAGCGCTCAAATCCTTTCTAATTTGGCGAACCATCCATTCAGGAGGCGTCCTGTTCAGCTTCGCCTGCAAGATTTTCGGGTCGACAGAAATTGTCCGGATCTCTTTTTGAGAATGTTTGAGCTGATTATAAAGGACTAATGACGTCGTTGTCGCTGCTGCAAAGAAGACGAAAAGAACGGCAGATAGATATTTCATTGCTGCCAAGAATATCAGGTTCTGACATTCAGATAAATGGGAAAAATATTTGACACCCCCCTTTAGCTTTGGTAACGTCAAGCGAAAAAAATTGGTGTTGCTTATCAAGAAAAACTTCCTTCCGCTTCTATTTTACTCGCTTGCCTCTTTGGGATTTGCCCAAAGCACTTCCGATTGCTGCACAACCAGCCGCTCCGTCCAATTGGAAGCAAGGCATACAGAACCGAGAGGCGTCGGATATTATGGAGGATACACAACACTTGAAGCTTTCCTCATTCCGGCAGAGCCGTTATACAATTTCTACCCCTATTTAGATTCCCGCACCCATATATTCAACAACGGCAGGAAAGCATTTAACACAGGAATTGGAGCGAGATTTGCAAACAATGACCGCATTTACGGCGGCAACATCTACTACGACTATCGCAGCTCGCCCAAAAAGAACTTCAACCAAGTCGCATTCGGATTAGAAACGCTTGGCGTACGGTGGGATGTATACTTAAATGGCTACGCAGTTGTCGGCGGCAGACGCAGTCCCGCCTACAACCCCCATTTTGCGTTCTTTAGCGGCCACGAAATGATCATTAAGGAGAAAGTGCAATCGGCCCTCTCAGGATGCGATGCGAAATTGCGCTACCACGCTTTAAAAAAAGCCCACTACGACCTCTTTTTCGACCTTTCCCCCTATTACTACACAGGTACATATGCTAAAAATGTCGTCGGAGTCAAAACAGCTGTCGGCGGCAGAATCACAGATTATTTCTTCGTGGAAGCAAACACTAGCTACGACGAAGAATATAAGTGGTTAGGTCAGGGAATATTTGGGATCACCTACCCTCTCGGGAACAAGAACAAGAAAAGCGTGAGCGGCTGCGACTGCAACACAGCAATGGTCATGCGCGATCGAATGGTGCAAATGCCCTCTAGACAAGAGATCATTCCAGTAAAAACAGAAAAAGTTCTCTCGACTGCCATAGATCCAGCAACCGGTCGCCCCTTCTTCTTTGTCTTTGTCGACAATCAAAGCAATTCATTGGGAACATTCGAGAGCCCCTACCCCACTTTAGTTGAGGCCGAGGCTCCAAATTCTCATCCAGGCGATATTATCTATGTATTTTCAGGCGATGGGACAACAACTGGCATGGATGCTGGGATCACACTCCAAGATCGCCAGCAGCTTCTTGGTTCAGGCACAGTCCAAACATTGAACACAACTTTGGGACAAATTTCCATTCCAGCACTCACAGCTGATATGCCCAAAATCACTAATACAGCCACCGCTAATAACGGCCTTGTGATTGCCGCCAATGAAAATACGATTTCCGGATTTCATTTTGAGGGGTCTCATAGGAGCGGGGTATATGTTGATGGGAAAAGCTCTACAACCATTCAAAACAACCTATTCACAAATACAGACGCAAGCGGCGCTGGCAACCAAGGGGCCATTTATCTTGTTGGACCAAATCTTTCGGGCACCTACCTCATCTTCAATAACGCGATCATTCAGCAATCAACTGAGTCAGCCGTTTCAGCCGTTTTCTTTAAACCGCAAGCTACAGATGTTTTAAAAGTGATAGTTACCGACAATTTCATACACGTGAATAAACACGGATTTGAACATGACTCTGGCGGAGCAAACGATTTAAGTGTAACGGATCTGATTATCTCAGGTAATAACGTAACCAGCATCTCGTCCTCAGCTATAAATATTCAGCCGCACCAACAATCCCATCTCAATCTATGGGTATTGAACAATACCATTTCAGGCACAGATGATGTTGGGATGAATATAACTGGACGGGACACCTCTGTCACAACCGCACTTATTTCCAACAACTTATTTACAGGCTGCAGGAAATCTGGCTTTAAATATGAGCAAGGTGGATCGAGCCCAGGATTGATGACCGCAACCATTTCTAATAACACCTTCAGCAATAACTTAATCGGTCCTTTAGGCGTGAACGATCATGGAGATTTTTACAGCCAAAACGGAGCTGCCAATACTCAAGACGTACGGGCGACTCTGATTAACAACTATGCTCCTGAACATGGGTTTTATATTAAAACCACAGGCGGGGGAATTTACGATATTCAATTTGGTCCAGGAAACATTGGACCGATTACGATCGTACCGTAAAGAATCGGGGGAGCCCCGCCCAGTCGGCGTGGAGCTCCCCTTCTGGGAAGAGGCTCTTTAATGCCTCTCCCTGACTAGCTCCAATTTCAAAAAAGACTTGTGCGCCTGGATTTAAATATGCCGGGAGAGATCTCTTCAATCTCTCGTAAAATTCAGCGCCGCCCACTCCACCGACTAGAGCTAATTTCGGTTCATAGTCCCTGACTGAGGGGTCTAACTTCGTATATTCATCTTCAGAAATATAGGGTGGATTGCAAATCACGAAGTCGGCCTTTTGCCCTTTGAAAGGAGATAGCAAATCGCCTTGTAGAATCGATACATCTACGCCGTTTAATTTGGCATTCTCCGCAGCAAGAGAGAGGGCATCGGCAGATATATCGGATAAAGTAACTTGGAGCTCAGGACAAGCTTTTTTCAAGGCGATCCCAATACATCCCGATCCGGTACAAACATCCCAGAGAACGCCCTTTGGGGCTAGCTTCGCCACCTTTTCTACGAGAATCTCTGTTTCAGGCCGCGGAATGAGGACGCGCTGATCGATCTTTATGCGGCAGCCGAAAAACTCGACAACGCCCAAAGCGTAATCCAGAGGCTCGCCCTTTGAACATCTCTTCAAAAGCTCCCGAATGATCCCCAACTCTTTCTCAATGATCGGTTTATCAAACTGGATGTAGAGGTCCATTTTTTTTAAATGCAAAACGTGGGCGATGATCTCCTCGGCGGTTCTTCTTGGCCGGTCGATCTTGCGGTCTCCTAAAAATTCTTGAGAGAGTTTTAGGATCTCGCCGATGGTCTTCATGACTGGAGCTGTTCTTGGTAGAAGTAGTTGACGAGCGGGATTGTGAGATCATCGAGATCCCCTTCCATGACCCGATCCAATTTATAGAGAGTGAGGTCGATCCGGTGGTCAGTGACCCGGTTTTGGGAGAAATTGTAAGTCCGGATCCTCTCTGAACGGTCGCCGCTTCCAACTTGCGCTTGTCTGATGGCTGAGGTTTCAGAGTGAGCTTTTCTTTTCAGCTCATCGGCAATTCGGCTCGATAAGAGGCGCATTGCTTTGTCTTTGTTTTTGTGTTGGCTCCGCTCTTCTTGGCAGGCGACAACTGTACCGGTTGGTAAGTGAGTAATACGGACAGCAGAGTCGGTTCGGTTGACGTGCTGGCCGCCGGCGCCTGAGGCTCGATAGGTATCGATTTTGAGATCTTTTTCATTGATCTCGATCTTTTCTTCTTCGCCTGGCTCGATCAGAACGGCTACAGTGATGGCAGAAGTGTGAACTCTCCCTTGCGTTTCTGTGTCGGGGACCCTCTGAACCCTGTGCGTACCAGCTTCATACTGCATGAGGCGGAATACGTTCAGTCCCGATAGGGACATGATGTATTCTTTATAGCCGCCTACTTCCGATTCAGAAGAGGAGAGAATCTCGATTTTCCACTTCTTCTTCTCAGCGTAGTACTGATACATGCGTATGCAATCGCCGACAAAAAGAGCCGCTTCATCGCCGCCTGTTCCGGCGCGAAGTTCTAAAATAATATTGCGGCTATCGCGGGGATCTGGGGGGACGAGGAGAGTTTCTACCTGTTTTCTAGAATCGGCTATCTCGACTTCAAGACGAGTGATTTCATCCTTCAAAAGGACAACCATCTCTCCGTCTTGCTCGCCGGTAAGCAAAGTTTGATTTTCAGCAAGCTGCTTCTCAGCTGACTCAAGGCGATCCCAAACATCTTTTAATTCAGATATTTGAGAATGTTCTTGCGTCAGCTCACGATAGCGCTTCTGATCTGAAAGAGTTTCTGGATGGCCCAGCAATTCTTCAACCTCTCGCAAGCGGGCCAAGAGGCGCTGAACCTTATCCTTCATTACTTCTTCTTCTTCACTTTCTCTTTTTTAGCTTCTTCTTGCTTCTCTTGAGACACTTTCACTTCAGCTGTTTTGCGCTGATATTTCTTAGTGAACTTGTCTACACGGCCTTCAGTATCCATGAACTGAGTGGCTTTTGTGAAGAAAGGGTGTGAAGCGGAAGAAACAGATACGCGGTAAAGGGGATAATCTTTCCCTTCGAACTTCGTTGTCTCTTTAGTTTGCAGCGTGCTGCCGATGATGAATTTGGAACCGGTCGAAGAGTCTTCGAACAAAACTTCCTGGTAGGGTGGGTGTTTCTTGTCTTTCATAAAGCAATCCTTTAAGATTTTCCCACCAAGGATAGCGGTGATCCTAGAAAAATTCAAGTGGTTATGTTAAAAAAGTTGTTATGCGAACACCATTAAAAATTTTGATCTTTTTGACAATAGGGGTCAGCCTAGCTGCTGGCTTCCTTCCGCAGCTCTATGGCTGGCTAGCCCTTACCTGGGCAGGGATCGAGCACCTCTATTTATGGCAGCTGATCACCTATATTTTTATTGAACCGGGCCCGATCTCATTAGGCTTCTTCCTACAACTCGGCTTCAATATGTATGTTCTTTGGATGTTTGGCTCCTCCCTGATAGAGCGCTCCCATACCCGCCTGTTCCTTTCCCTCTACCTCGGCGCAGCCCTCCTGTCCGGCCTATCTGCCCTTGCCTTCCCCCACGCAGCCCTGGCAGGCAGCACAAATGCCGTATTTGCAGTCCTTACCGCCTGGGCCATGGTAAACCCAGGATCCCAGCTCCTCCTCTTTTTCTCCATCCCCTTCAAGGCCGAGTGGCTCATCGTAGCCCTCCTTGGGTTCTCCCTATTCATCGACCTAACGACCGCCAACTGGGTAGCTGCCGTCTCTCTAATCGTCTCGGTCCTCTATGCCTACCTATTCTCCCTCATCGCCTGGCGTAGCCACAGCCCGTTCCCCTTCCTCCGAACTTTTGAAAGAAAGATTCTCCGCCTCCTGGAGAAAAAGCCAAAAGAGACCTACCACCGTTCAAAAATTTACGACATCAAGTCGGGAGCGCCAGTTCTGGATGACGATCAATTTATGGATGCGATGCTCGACCGGATATCCCGCCATGGAGAAGATTCTTTAACTCCAGCTGAGAAAAAGAGGATGAGGGAGATATCGGGCAGGAAGAAATAAACCGCCGCGAGGCCGTTTTAACCTACTGGAGCTCGAAATCGCCACGGCTCGCCTCCATGCTCCTCCAGTTAAATGCGGAACAGCTAGACAAGGAAGAACGGTCAGAGGTTTTAGGCTTACTCCCCCCTTTCACTGAGAAAACAGTTTTAGATCTCGGAGCTGGGATCGGCAGGTTTACGGCCGAGTTTGCCAAAACCGCAAAAAAAGTAGTAGCTGTCGATCTTTGCCCTCATTTTATTGAGGCAAATAAAAAAGCCAACATCGCCCATCAAAATATCGATTGGATTTCTGCAGACGCGCTAGACGCCGACTTCCCAGCCCAGCATTTCGATCTGATATTCATTTGGAGCGTCTTGATGTATTTGCCAGACAGAGAGATCCAGACACTTTCTAAAAAACTCAACCTTTGGTTAAAGCCGAAAGGGCACCTGTTTTTTGTCGAATCTTGCGCTGCTGCCACCCATTTTAGCCCGATAGCGAACTACTATGCCCATTATCGTTCTCCTCTTGTATATGACAAACTATTTAAAAATTGGGAACTTGTCGCTCGAGGAAATATTCAAGCCTATGAAGACTTGGCGGCAGACCCATTCAAATGCTACTGGTCGCTTTCCAAGTCTTGATATACTCGAGAACGTCTTCAGCCAGCATGTTTTTGACAACCAGATATCTGTAATAATTCTTAAATACCTGCACTGAATCTCCCATTTTTCTCGGGTGATCCAAGTGGAACGCATTGTAGTTTTCTAAGATTTTCCGAGGATGGCCCAGCTTATCAAAACGGGCAACGACCTCTTCATCTTCGTAGCCCCAGCCAACAAACTCCTCATTATATCCGCCCAACTCCCTGAAAACCGCTGTTCTGAATAAATGGATGAGCCCAGTGGAATCGTCATTTTTAATTCGCATATTCGCTCGCTGAAACCCATCGAGATCCTCCTTTCTCAAAAACGGGAGACTACCCACATCAAACGATTGCATGATCTCATTTCTCAACGGGTTCTGTATATTTAAGGAAATGCCATTATAGGGAAGAATAAACGAAGTGCCGGTCTCCCTTTTAAGCCTCTCAAAGGCATTGAAAATGGCTCTCGGATTAATGAGAGCATCCGCATCGTATTTACAAAAAAAGGGATTTTTAACTCTCGATGCCCCCCTATTGCAAATCTGAGAAACAGAGAACTCCTCGCCGCTGTTTACAAATTCAATCTCTCTATTAGGATGGGGTTGAATTTTTTGCTCAACCCCTTGTTCAATAACGATCAATTGATGATTACGGAAATATTTCTCGAAATACTGAAAAAGGAAATGAATGTTTTCAAATCGCTCAACTGAGTCGATTTGAACGGGTAGGACGATCGAGCAATCAGACAGGTCAAATTTTTCCATAACAGTTTCTCAATGTATCAGAAAAAGGGATAATTGATACAATGCTCTCATGACATTTCTCCTCTATGCAGCGGGTCTTTATTGCCTGGCCGATCTATTCCTACTTCTCCGGTTTTGCACACGCCTAAAACCCTCCCATTTCTCTCTGATCTCATCTAGCTTTTGGAGTTCTGGAAAATCAATTATCCCTCTCTTTTCCTTAGCCGCCATCCTCTTTTGGTTCTTTCCCCTCCTCAGCATAGCGCTCATCCTTTTTGCAAAGTGGCCCCACCCCTTTCTCTCCGCCTACCGAGAACTCAAGCAAAAAAAAGCCGCAGCCTCCTTTCCCCTCTCAACAACTCCGACCATAGGTCCAAAGCTCTTTGACATCCCGACTGCTGACAAACCCCACATCCTCTTCATTACACTCGAATCATTCCGGGCGAAAAATGTCGGCTGTCTGGGAGCAAAACTTCCGTTAAGTCCCCACTTTGACGAGCTGGCCAAAAAGGGGATCCTGTTCTCCAATTTCCACTCCACAGGCAACCTCACAAACCGAGCGATCATCGCCTCTCTCTTCGGCATCCAGCCTGCCCATCAACCCTGGCATTTGGGCCAATATTGCAACCTACCCCTCATTGGCCTACCCCATATCCTGAGCCAACACGGATACCACCCCGCCCTCATTCAAGGCGGTTCTACGGCGTTCGACCACGAAGCTGAATTCTTCGAAAAGCAAGGCTTTAAAACTATCCTTGGCAAACGGGACATTCCAAAGCCTGGGACAAGCTGGGGCATTTATGATGAGCACCTCATGGAGTTTGCGGCCCACTGGCTGCACGAACAGAAAACACCTGTTTTCTTAAACCTCTACACCATCACAAATCACCATCCCTGGATCCACCCTCAAAAAACTCACGGCTACTTAAATACCTATGCATACACCGATTGGTCTTTGAGCCTGTTGATAGAAAACTTAAGAAAACGGAACCTACTTGAAAAAAGCATCCTTTTTATCTTCGGCGACCATGGCCAAGAACTGGAAGACAGGACTACTCAATATGAGATCAACCGCCATCTAACCCAAGATACCCTCCACGTTCCCCTCCTGATCTATGCCGAAGGGAGGATCCAGTCTCCGCAAAGAATTGAAACAGTCGCCTCTCAAATCGACCTCCTTCCTACCCTTATGGACATGATGAATCTATCCGATGCCCACCAGAGCCTTGGGAAAAGCCTTCTTCGCCCATCTACATCTCCTATCTTTTTCAGCCACCCCTTTGATAAACCAATTCGAGGTTGCCGGGAGGGAAACTGGAAATATCTTGATAGCGAAGAATTATATGATCTAGGCACAGATCCTGAAGAGAAGATCAACCGAATAGCGGAAGGAACTCCTCTCAAAGAGAAAACAGAGGCATTTTTTGAAGCCTTAAACAGGTTCTATTCGGAACAACCTTTTGAAAAAAAGGAGAGCTCGCTCCATCTCGATTTTAGCAATTCGCTGAAAATGACAGACGAGCTGTTAGAGGAAATCGCCAAAAAGAATCCGAATCTCTCTTCCATTTCACTTGAAAACTGCCTTTTACTCACAGACAGGGGCATCGCCTCTCTACTCCAATACTGTCCAAAACTAGAAAAGCTCTATCTAGATGGTCAAGATGAGATTACAGGGGCTAACTGGGGGACTGCTCCGCATCTTGTTAACCTAAAAGCCCTCAATTGCCCGCAAATGACAACTAGTTGGATCTCTCAACTTCCGAACCTCAGAGCGCTGCAGCTCGGCTCATCAGTCATTTCAGATGACGATTTAACAACCCTTGCGGCCTTGCAAAAAAACCTAAATGCGATCTACTTTTCGGGACTTCATGGAATTACAGATCACGGTCTAAAACCGCTTTTGGAGAAGAATGAAAATTTGATGGTATTGTCTCTAATTGATTGCCCTCAGATCACGAGTAATTCAGTAGATTCAATCAAGAGCAAGATCTTTAGGTACAAATTCATTAGATAAAAAAAACCCAGCCTTTTGAGCTGGGTTTCGAAGAGAAATTATCTAAGATCGAACTATGCTGGCCATGGTTCTTCAGAGTAACTCTTAGCCATCAAAGCAGCTAATGATCCGCCGCCAGAATTATTTTCCCCCATTGCATTGAGAGCTGCTTGCATATTCGCAAGAGCGGTAGGATCGCTTGGAGTTTTGATCAACGCTGCACATGTAGCGAGAAGAGTGGGTGCGCCACTTGTCGTAGATGTCGGACTATTTAACTGCGTTATAAGAATACTCAAAAATCCGTCATGGAAACCGCCAAATGCTGTTGCATCCGAATTCAATTTGCTCAAAAATCCAGCAATATTATTGAGATCGGAATTGATACAGCTTGGATCCGGAGGAACAATTTTCATATCATCTCTATATGTTTGGAGAAGATCCGTTAAATGGGAGATATCTGCCTGGATAGTGCTAATGCCCGATTTAGAGGTATCCACATATGAGTTATTAGCATTAGTTACATCAGAAAGAAATCCAGTAATGTATTGGTTTTGAGAATTCGTTGCAATATAGCCAATATTCGTTTGATTAGCGCAAATCGATGCTAAAGTTTGTCCTGGTCCTACATCCTGATTCAGATCCGCGAGTAATTTAGCCCCTAAAGAACCTGAAGGTGGGTTTGGTGCAGTTACTGTCAGATAAGTATTCAAAGCTGTCATAGCTGTCATATATGCCGAAGCGCTCGCAGCATTTGGGTTTGAATTCAATACAGTACCAGCTTCATAAGCTGCATCGGCCAACTCTTCAAATGTTTGATTATCATCATAAGGATCATCGCCTACACCTGAATTGCTAGGAAGACGCGACTGATAATTTCCATTAACCGGTTCCATTAATTACCCCTTTATTATATTTTAGATTGTTCTATTATATACAATTATATATACCAATAATTAAATTGTAAACACATATCAAATAACATATAAGCACCAATAACTTAGGTAACGGATCCTAAATGATTAATATAAAGCTATTTACATCGTTTCCGCACAAAAAAGCTCATTCTTAACGACTTACGGCAGCCCCTTGTCTATAAAGTTATATCGACTATGATAAAAAAATGAGCAAAACAACCGAATTCTGGCTAACCCAAAGGCCAGTCATTGAAAACATGCTCCTAAGGCATGATGCCGCCGAATTGGATGCCCTAGAACGTCCCGAAGTGCTTAGCTACCTCCCCCCCCTTAAAGGGATGTCTGTTTTGGACCTAGGCGCTGGAATAGGGCGGTTTACGGGGGAATTCGCTCAAAAAGCGGCTCACGTAACAGCTCTAGATCTCGTCCCTCAATTCATTGAGCAAAACAAGAAAAATAACGCCCATTTTTCCAATATTACGTATCTATGCAGAGATGCGAGAAATGTCGATTTTCCAAAAGAGACATTTGATCTGGTATTTGTCAGCGGATTTTTCATGTATTTAGAAGATGATGAATTAGACAAAGCAGCGCTTAATATTTCTAATTGGATTAAAACAGGTGGATACCTATTTTTTCGCGATTGCTGCTCGCCTCATGGGAAAACATTTCACGGACCCTACTCTCACCAAAGAACCATTTTCCATTACCATAAACTAATGGATCCCCTATTCACATGCGTTGATTCAGGATCGATTCAGGTATTCATCGATCGATTCGCCAACCCCTTCAGATGTTATTGGCTCTACAGGAAAGATGCTGTTAAAGGCAGCAACAAACTGATCTAAATATTCAGGGTCTTCAATACCCATAGAAATGCGCATCCCCTCGTTTCGGATCAGGGTAGACGAGATAGTATTAAAGCCAAAACTCAGGCGGGTCATCACTGGAACTCCTCTATTCTCAAACTCCTTAAGAATGGTTATTTCCTGTTCTATGTCCCACGGCTGCTGAACATCGATACTAAAGCTAACCAGATCTCCCTTTTTAACAAGGTATTTAGTGCGGGGATTAATCCGCTCATATACATACCGTGTATTGGAGAAAATTTTTCGCCTCCGTTCATCCATTTTATCAGCCCCATAAGTAAAAAAGTGGGTCAAACCTTGACGGCTTACTGGATCTATCTCCCCTCCTTTTAATCCCCGAAACTTGGCAAGAAGGCCCGCATCTTGGCTATAAACTGCATAGCTGCCGCCGCTCAATTTATCGCTGCCAAACATGTCGAATTTCTGGTGGCTCCAATATACAATCACATTCCGTTTAGGGAAGGCTTCTAATAGCTCGTTTACTTCTACAGACTTCAAGAAGCCTATAGTGTTATCTATGATAATAGTAAAAGTATCGGCAAAGAAAGGCTGCAGTTTGGAAACGATCGCTTTGACATCATGCCCATCAGCGCTCAGCTTGCCAGGCAAAAAATTGTTATGGAAATCGACAAATAACAGATCTATTTTCCGCCCATTTAACTGATCCAAAGCTTGATCCAGCGAGGCCTCGTAATCGGGAAATCGGATTGGATAGGAATTCTCCCCTTTTATCGAAACGAGGCATTCAAAATAACAATCATCAAAGTAAAGAACCGTACTCTCCTCTCCTAGAACCACTTTAATGATTTCAGAAAAAGCAGTCATTCCGGATAGAGTAGTGCGAAAAAATGGGGCGGGCTGAATGACCTGCTGAATCACCCTTTCAAGCTCTCCTTGAGGATAGGGTTCTGCGACCATAAGCCAAAAAATCATCTCCTCATAGATCATCTCAATGCAATTCTCAAACCTATGCAGATCGGAGTAAGAGGAAAATGGAACTTTCATCGACTCAGATAAATAATGGAGGACACGGCCATAAGAATCTTGCAGCAAAGAGCTGATCCCTTTCTGCGCAAAAGCTGAATCGGGAGGCACTGAAGAAAATCCCTCTAATAGATCGACAACCACTGAGCTGGAAAAGCGGCTTATAGCAAAGTGTTTAAATGAAGTGTAAATCGGATCTGCAAGGAACTCATTAAACCCGCCAAAAAAACTCTCCTTCTCTGGGAATTTATAAGTTGGATTTATCATCTCGAGATTCAGACGGGCGGCAGTAACTGCCGCTTCCTGAAGAGAGGGAGTATATCCTCGTCTAACGACCATTTCAAAGAATCGTTCATACTCTGCGGGAGAGGGCACCTTAAGAAACCTTTGCCCCATAAATTCCTCCCCATAGCGCTTAAACTCGTCGAGAAGCTCCTGGTCATTTATCAAAAGAATTTCCCGCTTCTTCAATTCAAGCCGTTTGGATATTTCAAATTCGATGGATTTAATCAGCGGATTGTCATTGTGGTAGCTTCTTTGATAATCGTTTCTACCCGAACGCCAAGGGGAAATATTGCGCCCCCAAATAGCAGCCTCTTCACGATCCATGTTAGCTACCCTACCCAAGTACTGAAAAAGAAAGCCTTTTAGTGTGTTTTGAATCCCCAACTCAACAATGGGGTTTTCGATGAAAAATGATTTTAAATAATTATCCATTCGATTCCATTGTTCGAATGGATCATACAATGATTTGGTAGCCACATCCCTTGTTTATTTCAGCTGAAATATTTTGTCAATTTATGGTATAAGAGGTCTATGGATTCTTCTGAAAATTTTTTAATAAAGTATGACCGCTTTCTGAATTGGCGCACAGTCGGTTTAAGGAATGAGGATGGGATCGTCGTGGGAGCAGATATTTCCCAAGAATGGCTCCTTCCTTGGTGGTGGAACAATTACAGAAAATACAACTCCAATTCTGTAGCCTTTGTTGATTTTGGCATGTCATTCAAAATGAAAGAGTGGTGTAAAGAGAGGGGGGAACTGATCCCTCTGCGGATTTTTGATGATTTCGTAACTGAACAGGCCGATATCAAACCCAAACTCATCGAATTTTGGGAAGGGGACTTAGGCAAAGCTTTTTGGTCTTTCCGCAGCGCCTGGTTTAAAAAACCGCTCGCATGCCTCCAGAGCCCATTTAAAAGAAGCATCTGGATCGATCTAGATTGCGAAGTGCGCGGCCCGCTCCAAAAGCTATTCACCTACGCCGACGAGGCGCCAGGGCTTGGCATGGTGAGAGATTACGGAAGTATTCTGATCGGCCATAATCACATTTTCAATTCGGGGGTGGTGCCCTTTCACCGCAGCATCGATCTCGTTGTTCAATGGGCGCGAAGTTGTATAGAGCGAAATGACTCATTTAAGGGGGACCAAGAGGTGTTTTCACAGATGGTTTTGGAGAGAAATATCGCCATTACGGAGGTCGATCCCATTTACAATTGGAGCCGTCTTCAAGAGGAAACTGGCAAAGAGATCATTCTTCATTGGCACGGAGTTCCTGGGAAAACTGTGATTCAGAATCAAATGAACCAAGAAGCGCTTTGTTTTGATCGCTACGAGTGACAGGCTTCCCATAGGAATTGATAGCTTAACAGATTTCTCGGTGTCTCCTGCGCCCCAATCGGCTCTACGCCATGGAATGATCGGTCCGACTTAAAAAAGCCAAAAACACTATTCGGAATAAAGGGTGCGGTGTAGGTCCTCTCGAACCCCTCAAAGGGGTGATGCTTGAACCCTTCGCAGCGAAATGCTGGGTCGATTGGCTTGTACACAGATGTCCCTAAGTTCTTTTGCTTATCATTGCGCGGGAAATAAAATAGGAGGGTCAGAACTTTTTGAGGGTGATCTGTGTGGGGTCCAATCGCATAATCGGAATTGTCGGAGATAAGGCCTAGATCGGGCTGCAGGCGCACTTTCTGATTTCCAAAACGCTCCTCAATTTGCGGGCGGAACAGATCCAGGACGGCCGCGACGAACTGATCGCCCTTCATGAGTTCAATAAAGCGGCTCCAAAAAATCATATGCATAAAGGGAAGTTCAGAGATCGATTCCGCTACCAAAGGGAGACAAAGCCGCTGCTTGTAGGTCCCTTGGCGAACTACGCCGCTTGCTGAAAGGGGCTGGTAATCTTCCCGGGCAGGCAAATAGTCGAGTATTTCTTGATAATAGTCATCGGGGAAAACGTTCTCAGTAAAGAAATAGGGAAATGGGTCAGTTTGAATCTTGGATTTAGATATTTTCTGGATCACATGGTCAAGCATTCGCTCTCCTTAGCCAAGATGGCCATACGGGCTACTTGCAACCCATCGAGAATCCCCTCTTCATACCGAAAGTGGGGGTGGAGCTCAAGCGCAGGGAAATCATTAGGTTGAAGGAGATCATCCTCCGTGATATGAGGAACGATCCGCTTGGCTGTAGAAAGGAGCTTCTTCTTCTGCCCCAGGATTAACTCTTCGACGATACACAAGCAACTTGAATAATCAATTTTTGACAGCGTCGGCCTTCCATCAGAATTTTTGTCTTCACTCGCGCCTTGCCTACCGGCAATGGTCGCTCGCTCCAGACAGGAAAAATTCTGAGGAGCCTCCTTGTCAAATTCTTGATTCTTCAAGTTGCTTGTGTATAGGTCGATCATTTTTTTTCTCCCGCTGCTTTTGGAAAAAGCTTCTCATGAGATCTGCCGCCTCAGCTTCCAGTATCCGAGGGGTAATTTCGAGAGTATGCATAGGATGTTCATTTTTGAATAGATCGATCCAACTGCCGTTGGCGCCCACCCGAATATCGGGCGCGCCCCAAACAAGACGCTTTACGCGGGAGGCGAGCAGCGCCCCTGCGCACATGCAGCAAGGCTCAAGAGTACAATAGAGAGTTGTATCAGAAAGACGCCAGTTGCCAAGAGCTCCAGCCCCGGCGGAGAGGCAAACCATCTCCGCATGAGCTGTAGCGTCTTGAAGGAGCTCCACTTGATTGTGGCCCCTGGCTATAATCCTGTTATTGTGGACGAGAACTGCGCCGATAGGAACTTCTTCCTTCTCGAAAGCCTTTTTGGCCTCTTTCAGCGCCTCGCGCATGAATTGCTCATCAGGCGATAGCATGTTTCTTCTGCAGAGCTTTAATTTGTTTCTTCAGAGCATCAGTGTCTTTCTCATACTTTTTCTGAACACCGCTGATTTTGTCATGAAGGCGAGCCACTTCGCGCTGGTGAGCGGCAAGGATCTTATCTAGGCTTTCTTGCTCAGCATCTCTTACAGCTTTTTTCTCTCTAGCCACTTTCTCAACATCGGCTTCCCTGCGGAGTCGATCGAGAACGGTTTGCGGGAAAACAACGCCATTGAGGAGAGAGAAGATAAAGGTCGGGATCGCACCGTGAGCTTCAGCGGCTCCGTCTAGAATACGGGCGCTCTCTTGTTCTGTTAATTGCTTGATCTGATCGAAGTCCGGGTTGACTTCGCTGAGGCGCTCAGCAAAATGCTTGTATAGGTCGCCGTGCTTAAATACCCAGCGGTTCACAACCCACTCGGCTAGATCATCATTCCCTTTCAGAAGCTCTTTCTCATAGGCGGCAAAGATCTCTTCCGCAGTAAGCCGATTTTGAGGGCGGTTGCCGAAATAGGTGCGGTAAAAAATGGGGTCTGTATGTAAATGGTCAGTTCGAATATCCTTTTTAATCGTATCGAGGATTTCTAGGGTCCAATTCTGTAAAGCTTGAAATTGATTTTCCATGGTGCTTCTGGGGTTAAATTTGATTTGAGAGCATAGCAAAAACCCCCCTTTTCGACGGATAAAAATCGACAGGGATTGCCCGATTATTCAAAATCAGGTATAATGCAAGCAACAAAAAACGCCTACATAAATTTGAAATCGGGGAACTTTGATCCATGTCTTTAGATAAAGGTACCAAGGAAGAGATCACCAAAAAATTTCAGTTACACGAAAAAGACACCGGTTCTGCCGACGTCCAAATCGCGATATTGACTGAAAGAATTGCTGAGTTAACAGAACATTTGAAGCTGGCTCCAAAAGACCACAGCTCACGGTTAGCCCTTTTGAAGCTCGTCGGCCAAAGACGTAAGCTTTTAGACTATCTCAACTCAACGGACACCAAGCGTTACCAAAACTTGATCGTCCGCCTGAACTTGAGAAAATAAATTTGATTGGGGGGCGCACGCCCCTCTTGTGTTTTATGCGCTTTTTCTTTACGCTCTCATCCTTACATATATGGAGAAGAAGTAAATGTTCAAGCGCGAAACACTCAATATCACCGTCGGAAACAAGACCCTAAAACTCGAAACTGGCAAAATCGCCCGCCAAGCTAATGGATCAGTCACGCTCCAATGCGGCGATACTGTCGTTTTCGCCTCAGCGTGCGCAGCCCCTACAGCCAGCGCAGAAATTGACTTCTTCCCCCTCAGAGTCGACTATCAAGAGAAATATTCATCAGTAGGCAAAACTGCCAGCGGATTCATCAAGAGAGAAGGACGCCCTTCCGAACGTGAAATCTTAGCTTGCCGCCTCATCGACCGCCCCTTACGCCCAATGTTCGAAGAAGGCTACTACAATGAAGTCCAACTCCTCGCCTACGTCTTCTCATACGATGGACTCCACCAGCCAGACGTCATGGCTATCTGCGCCGCTTCCGCAGCCCTAGTTATCTCCGATATTCCCCTTGTAAAGCCAATCGGCGCGGTCCGGATGGGTATGATCAACGGCCAGTTCGTCGTCAACCCAACATTTGAAGAGATGAAAGAGTCTAAACTCGACCTCATCCTCGCTGGAACCGAAGATGCTATTTTGATGATTGAGGGATATTGCGACTTTTTGACTGAAGAGCAAGTTCTCGAAGCGATCGAAATGGGTCAAAAAGCCATTCACCACTTCTGCCATCAATTAAACACTTGGCGCGAAAAAGTGGGCAAACCAAAGAATTTGGGAACACTCCGCAAAATCCCGCAAGAAGTCACCAATGCTGTCCATAGTTCCGCAGCAGCCCTGATCGAGTCAGCCCTCCGAATCGCCTCTAAACAAGAGAGAGAAAAGGCCCTCGATGAAATTAAAGAGACTGTTCTCAAAACACTCCTTTCTGAAGGCGCAGAGCTCAAAACATCTAAAGTAGACGTCCTCGCTACATATAAAAGTTTACAATCTTCTCTCATGCGCAAAATGGTCCTCGCTGAGAAAAAACGGATCGACGGCAGAGGTCTCAAAGATGTCCGCCCAATCGATATCGAACAATCGATCCTCCCACGCACACACGGAAGCTCCCTCTTCACACGCGGCGAAACACAGTCTTTGGCTGTTTGTACGCTCGGCGGAGAGAATACAGCTCAGCGCTTTGAAGACCTCCACGGAGAAGGAACACAGCGTTTCTATCTCCAATACTTCTTCCCTCCTTTCTCCGTCGGCGAAGTGGGCCGTATCGGCGCCCCAGGACGTAGAGAAGTGGGCCACGGTAAATTGGCAGAGAGAGCGCTCGCAGCCATCTTGCCTAAGCAGGAAGAATTCCCCTACGTCATCCGCCTTGAGTCTAACATCACTGAATCGAACGGCTCCTCTTCAATGGCCTCGGTTTGCGGCGGCTGCCTCGCGTTGATGGATGCTGGCGTACCGGTTAAACGCCCTGTATCAGGGATCGCAATGGGCCTCATCTTAGAGGGCAATGAGCACGTCGTCCTCTCCGATATTCTCGGAGCCGAAGATGCTCTTGGCGACATGGACTTTAAAATCACTGGCGACCATGACGGCATCACCGCCTTCCAAATGGACATCAAGGTCGAAGGGATCACCCACAAGATCATGAAAGAAGCGCTTGCTCAAGCTAAAGAAGGGCGCCGCCACATTCTTACAAAGATGCTTGCAGTTTGCCCGACATTTAAAGAAGAGATGTCGATCTATGCTCCTCGCATTGAAACTCTGCAGATCAAGCCAAGCAAGATTGGTATTGTCATCGGCCCAGGCGGCAAACAGATCCGCGCCATCATCGAAGAAACTGGCGTTCAGATCGATATCGACGATACAGGCCTAGTCAGCATCGCCTCAAATAATCCTGATGCAATGAACCGAGCCAAAGCGATCATCCACGGCCTCACTGCTGAAGCAGAAATCGGCAGAATCTACAACGGACGTATCACATCGATCGTTCAGTTCGGATTCTTTGTCGAAATCTTCCCAGGCAAAGAGGGGCTATGCCATATCTCTGAGATCTCTAGCAAGCGGATTGCAAACATCAGCGATATCCCGTTTAAAGAGGGCGATATGATCGATGTAAAAGTGATCGATATCAACGACCGGGGCCAAATCAAGCTCAGCCACAAAGCAGTAGTTGAAGCAACCGCAGCCAGATAAGAGGTCCCCATGCAGCGCACCCTGGCTCGAGAATTGCCTAACTGTGTTGATAAACATGTCGTCATGCGCGGGTGGTTAAATAACCTCCGCGCCATGGGAAAACTGGCCTTTTTACTCATTCGCGACAGGTCAGGACTCGCCCAGATCGTGATTGAAGATAAGGCTGAACTCCAAAAGATCTCCAGTCTTCAACCCGGGTCCATTTTAACCATTCACGGACGGGTAGTCGCTTCAAATTCAGCCTATAAGGCTGAGGTAGTCGATCCCAAAATTGTGATCGAAAATCCGATCCATGAAGTCCCTCCCATTGAATACTACAAGCCTGAGCTCCATAGCGACCTCGAGTTCATTCTCGATAACCGCCCGATGGCCCTTAGAAACCGGCAAATCGCCGCTGTATTTCGGATCCAAGCCGAAATCACACACGCCTACCGGCTCTACATGCACGATACCGTGCAAGCCTCCGAGTACTTTGCCCCGAACATCATCGGCGCATCTTCGGAAGGGGGAGCTGAATTCTTCAATGTCGACTATTTTGGCTATACAGCTACCCTTGCCCAGAGCAGCCAGCTCTACAAACAGATCATGGTTGGCGTTAATGAGCGGGTGTTTGCCCTCATGCCCTTTTTCCGTGCTGAACCCTCCCAAACCTCCCGCCACCTCTCTGAAGGGAAGCAGTTTGAGTTTGAGATGGGGTTCTTCAACAAGTGGGAAGAGATCATGGACGTCCAAGAAGGGTGTATCAAATTCATCCTTGGCTACGTGCATAAACACTGTAAAGCGGAACTAGAAGCTCTCGGAAACCAAATCATCAAGGCGCCAGAAAATGTTCCATTTCCCCGCCTCACCTTCGCCGAAGCGCAGGAGATCTATTTCCAGCGTACAGGGCTCGATGAAAGACAAGAGCCAGACCTAAGCCCAGCCGCCGAGCGGGAACTTTGCGCCTGGTCAGCAGAGAAATTCGGGACTGATCTCGTCTTCGTCACCGACTGGAAGACCTCCAAGAGACCCTTCTACGCCTATCCAAAAGACGATAATCCAGATCTGACGAATACCTTCGACCTCATTTGCGCGGGGACAGAGATCACCTCTGGCGGGCAGAGACGGCACACCTACGATTCGATGGTGCAAGGAATCGTGATGAAATCGATGGATCCGGCCAATTTTGCCGACTACTTAAGCATTTTCAAATATGGAATGCCTGTTCACGGCGGATTCGGCATGGGCCTGGAAAGGCTAACGATGACCCTCCTGAAGTTGAAAAACATCCGCGAAGCCTCCCTCTTCCCCTCCGATAAAAAGCGGATCGCAGGAAACAGGATCAAAGCCCGCATCTTCTTTGGCGGAGAAAATATCCGCAACGAGATCATCCACCAGCTTCATGATAAGAAGATCGAGTTCGACCACAGGATCCACGAACCAACCCCCACTTCTGAAGATTCAGCCCGCGTACGGCAAATCAAGATGGAAGAAGGGATCAAAGCGTTGATACTCAAGGGCAAGAACACGAAGAAAAACTATCAGTTCAACATCCCGGCACATCTCAAAGTCGACATGAAAGCGGTTGCCGACATGGTTGGAGAGAAGTGCGAGTTTGAAGATCCTGCAGTGATCCAAGAGCGGTATGGCCTGCAGATCGGCGGAGTGCCCCCATTTGGAAATCTATTGAATCTCGATAATTATTATGATGAGCAGATTGTACATGAGGAGCGGGCCGCGTTTAACTGCGGTTTGACCACAGAGTCGATCATCATGAAGTCGAAAGATTTACTTGCGCTGGTTGAACCCAAGATAGGCAAATTCTCGAAATAGATAAAACGCAAAGAAAATTTAAGCAACTCAATGTAAGTCATTTGCATTATGGATTGCATTCCACACTTTTTGGTGATATAATTGGAATACAATCCATAGGCAAGAGATGTACGAGGAAATCCAGAAGCTCAGTCGTCGATTTTTAGAGATCAAAAACTCGACATATAGAAGATATTTGATTCGGACGGTAAAGTTTAACCACCGAATGTCTATTATTGTTGGGCCAAGAGGAGTTGGCAAAACAACCACCCTGATTCAACTGCTGCTCGATTTTGTGGATGGTGATCGATTTGATCCCCGAATTCTCTACGTTCAAGCAGACCACTTCTTGGTAGGTTCCATTTCCCTTTACGAAATTGCCGAACAATTCCATACCTTTGGGGGGAAATGGATCGTATTCGATGAAATCCATAAATATCCCAACTGGTCAAAAGAATTAAAAAGCATTTATGATACTTTCGAAAATCTAAAGATTTTTGCATCGGGAAGTTCTGCATTAGAAATCTTTAAAGGCAGTCATGATCTCACCCGAAGATCCTCTGTATTCCAAATGCAGGGAATGTCCTTTAGGGAATTTCTGGAACTTGCTTATCAAATTGAATTCCCCACCTACACAATCGAAGAGATTTGCTCTAAACACGAAAAAATTTCTGATCAAATTATTAAGGAATTGAAGAAAATTGACCGTAATGTCGTCCCAGAATTTCATCGCTATCTAAAAATCGGCTACTATCCGTACTTTTACGAATTTAATGATGAGTCGATTTACAAAATGACATTAGAGCAAAATGTTCACACAACAATAGAGTCAGATTTAGCATCGATTTATCCGCAGTTGACGGGGATCAGCATCCAGAAAATCAAGAAATTGCTTGGGTTTATTGCCAATGCTGTCCCCTTTATCCCAAACTGGAGTCATATTTTAGCTGCCACCGAGATTGGTGATTTACGTACGCTAAAAACCTATTTCTCCCATCTAGAAGATGCCGGACTAATCAAATCCATTTCAAAGGCGACGAAAAAATTTAGCGGCATAGAATCTACATCGAAGATCTATCTAGATAATTCGAATCAACTCTACGCCATTTCTTCTGAATCGCCCGAGAAAGGAACCGTACGGGAAACCTTCTTTTTTAATAGTGTATCAGAAAAGAATACAGTACAGATGCCAGGCGATGGGGATTTTCTTGTGAACAGACATTATCTTTTTGAAGTGGGCGGGAGGAATAAGAATTTTGATCAAATTAAAGAGCACAAAAATGCCTTCCTTGCCTGCGATGAGATCGAACAAGGCTCGGGAGCAAAAATACCCCTTTGGCTGTTTGGTTTTCTATATTAGAGACTGTACCTTACTTTATTTTTTCGACAATAGTCACTTCATAGATTAGCAGCTTGTTAGGCGATTTTCGGCCCATCTTCCCAAATCCATACTCCGGGTGAACATAGAGCTTCCGCCGCTCCCCCACCCTTGCCCCCGCCATCCCCATCTGAAATCCCCGAATTGTCTGGGATAGAGGAATCGCAAATGGCTTGATTGCGTCCTTTATTAGCTTCCCATCCATTGAGTATTCCTTAAAATAAACTCTAACCGGCTCATCGCCTGCAATCGGCTCCCCTCTCCCCTCTTCAAGCACCTCAAAAAGGACCCGGTTCGGGATCACCGCCCGTACTTTTGAATTCAATTGCAATGAAGCTAAATATTCTTCTGCCTTTCTTTGGGAAGCTAAGGACTCCTCAACGGCATGTTTCTCATCCACCTCGAGAATCGGCTCATAGAGCTCATCCTCGCTTACGAATGGGAGCTGCACTTCAGCATAATTCTTCACCAAAGCCAATACCGAATCGAGATCGATATCTTTTTGATACCGATCCAGTTTTTGATAAATAATTTGAGCTAAAGCTCTTTCAACAGTTGTCGACTCATGCTTGAACGGGAATAAAAAATAGGACACCCCGAGAAGCAGTCCGCAAAGAAACGAAATTGTAATTTTCATTGGGTCAAAATGGCTAGCAGTTCTTCTAAAAAATTTTCGCTATTATACAGCTTCATGATTCTCTTCTTAACATCCTCAAATTGAGGCTCATAAATGGAATTAAAGGCCAGATAGCCTCCAGGTGTTGTCGAAAAAAATGGGTTCGTATTCTCCCAGTTCCGTTTTAACGCAAACCCCTCTTTAAACCGAGCATACTTTTTGATGAGATCTTCAGGATACCCGTCGAGAAGACTCGCCGGTGCGGCGCGGGAAGCAAAATGATATTCCTCCACATCGTAGGGGAAAAATGCCAAGGTATCATCGATTCTCGATCTTTCTTGAAAATCGTGGCAGCTTGCCCATGGATATCCAAGCAAGAGTCCCTGAGCAATATGAAAATTATTCGTGGTGAAATTGGGAATCAGTGCTTTAGAGAGGAAATCTCCTAAATTCACACTCAGCGGGTCGACAAAAAAGTACCCCTTGAAGAATTCCCGGTGCTGGATGAGAATCGATTCAATTGTCTTCTTATTCACAAACCAGATCGATGAAAAATCGTCGCTGGTATAAAGAAAGAGGTAGTTATTAAACTTGAATAGATCTTTGTATTTGCTCCAGATCTTCCACCCCTTTTTCTGTAAGAGAAATTCCCGTTTTAACTTCCCCTCTTCCATCCGGACGATCAGTTCGGAGGGGTAGTCGAATGGGGCTGCCGGTTTTTTTCCAAAAAGGGTCAAAGCAAACGACCCATCGCCAAGCAACCCCTTGAAAAAGGAGGTGAGATACTCCCTTTCATCTGCGGGAATCCGTTCTAAACCGCTATCCGCCTTTAAAGTCGAACAGAGGAGAAAAAGGATTCCGACCCACTTAATCATAAGGCCAGCCGCAATTTAGACAAGGATAGCGGGGATAGGGCCGTTTGTTTAAGAATGTGCATTTGGGACAAATCCAATTCTGGTCCTCTTTTGCCACATAATATCCATAAGAGTCAACATGGAGGGCTTCAGTGCCGATCTTCACCAGATCGGGGGCATTTTTAAACCAAATCCCATCATGGGCAAAGATCAGATCATCTAATTGGACGTAGATCTTATCTTTCCCTTTGCATTTGTCGCAAACGGCAAACGCAAACATTGGCAATGTTAATACTGCCAATAAGAAACCCAATTTTCTTAGCATAGAACCTCCTAAGTTTAAATTTTAAGAGGGAGGACGATAGGCTATGCCCCTTTTTTGGTAAAGATTTTTTGACAACTATTACAGACTTATGGGAAGAAAAGGAAAAAGGGAGGGTGTATGAACACCAAGAAGATCATTGGAATAGCGCTCATCGTCGTAGGTGCAGTGATGCTGTTCTTTTCAAACTATATTGCAGAGCAAGTATCCTCTGGCAGAATGCAGATTCAGCAAGCTCAGAGTCAAGTTGATACAACGGATTCACTATTTTCTCAAACCAAGTATACAAAACCTGTGGGTAATATCTTCACTGGATCGGCTCAGAAAAAAATCGATGCGGGCCAGGCTGACGTGGATAAGTATCAATCAATGTCCAATAACCTGAAGATTGGGGGCATTATCCTCATCATCATTGGAGCTGCCGTTCTCTTCATTCCTATGAAAAGAAGAAATTAATCATTTCTGTGGGGCACGGTCTGTGCCCCAACTTTAATCGTCCTGAGTGTCAAAAATGCGATCAACGCGGCAAGCATCAAGTAAACCCCGGGTACAGAGGGGTGATTCGTGAGTCTGATAAAATAGTGAGTTATAAATGGAGCCGTCCCTCCGAAAATGGCCACGGAAAAATTGATCGCCATTCCAATACAAGTGTAGCGAACTTCCGTTGGATATAACTCGAAGAGGATCACAGGCATGTTGCACACGTAGGCTGCTAAAAAGAACAAAAGAAGCGACTGCCCAATAAAAATGGTAAGCATTGTATTCAGATCGATCAGCATATAGAGCGGATAGGCAAAAATAAACATCCCGATCGCTGCACATTTTGCAAGTTTATGATTCCCAATTTTATTGCCCAATTTCCCCATGAATGGAATGAGAACGAGAAGGAAAAAAACAGAGATCACATTGATCCTAAATGCCTGTGTCATTGAAAGGTGGTGGTGCTCGAAGTAATAGTAGCTTGAGAAAATCAGGATCACCGTGAATCCGACCGCATCTAAGATATAAATCGCGAGCCCCTTCAGAAGATTTCTCTTATGCTTTCTCAAAGTATCAAAAAGGGGTTTTTTAACGAGGCGTCCTACTGATTTCGCTTCTTGGAATACGGGTGTTTCGTGGAGAAAAATCCGCATGAAAATACCAATAATTCCGATCAAAGCGCCCATATAAAATGGGAGACGCCATCCCCAATCCATCAGCTCATCCTGAGTTAATTTATGATTGAGCTGATAAACATCCGCCGACACGAGAAACATCCCGAGGATCACGCCAAAATAGGACCAGCTTCCGATAAATCCCCTTTCGGGGGCGGGAGAAGTCTCTTCTAGAAAGACGATGGAGCCGGGAAACTCTCCTCCAACACAGAATCCTTGGAATAGGTAGAGAAAGCCAAGAAGTAGCCCTGCTGAAATGCCAAGCTGATTATAGGAAGGAAGAAAAGAAACAATGAATATGGGTACGGTCATGAGGAGAATCGTTCGCACTAAAGCAGATTTTCTTCCCCTGGTATCGCCCAAATAGCCAAAGACGAGACCTCCAAGAGGGCGGGCAAAGGCGCCGATGGCAAAAAAGATAAAGAAAAACGAGTCGTCTTTATCGGGGAAAAATAGCTTCATGAAAACGGGAAGCATCATCCCGAAAAGGGAGAAGTCGAACCATTGGAGCATATTGCCCATGATGGTTGCAACAATTGCGTACTGCAGCTTGGAGGAGTAATGACGGATAGCAGACATAATTAGAGTCCACCATATCTGACCCTCAAATTGACGTAAATAGAGACATTAGGCAGAATTCTCCAGCTTCAAAAAGGAGAATTTATGGCAGCAGCAATAGGTCAGCGTCCGATAGCGCCTGTACAAGAAATACCAGCCGCACCGGCATCCAATTTTTCAAAAGAGAAGGTCACTCGCCTCGCTCTTCGCGCTCTCGCCTTAATTGGCGAGGTAGCCAGAGTGTTTTTATGCGCCTATATTCTAACGGGAGGAATTTCACTTTGGCATATTTTCATAGTGCTTGGAGTAAGCGCCGCTATCAATAAGTGCTGGAACTCAGCCAAAGAGATCGTTGACTTGAAGGATCCTGAGGAAGTGAAAGAACTAAGCCGAACATTTCCCGGCCTAAACATCGGTAAGATGCTGGAGAAATATCCCTTAGAAACAATTCTCCGCCTAGATCTCGTTCGTCTGGATACCCTTCGTGTGCGATTCGCTACGGGTTGCGATGAAGAGTCAAGGTTTCCTGTTTTGAAACAGCATGCCGATTCTTTGCTGAGAGATCAGGTTATCACGCCGGAAATGCACCGGTTGCTTGTTGCTGGGGATATGGCAGGACTCAAACGGATGATGCCAAATAATACCGTAGATCTAGCAAGAATGTTTCAACAATAAGGCAGTCGGGGAAGCCCATGCTGCCCCATTATTTCACCACCGAGAGCACCGAGCTCACAGAGATAGGAACTGAGATAGAAAAAAATATTCATGCATTAGGAATTGCGCTTTGAATAATTAAACGCCTTCAGAACATCTTTTGCCATATCCATAATTACTTTCCATTCAGGGGTATTTATGAATTCAGGGGGCCAGTAGTTTTCATCTGAGAATACTCTGAATTTATCTCGAAATTTTTTCAAAATCTCATATTGGCGATCTGTAATTCCAAATTCTTTGTAATTATCTAAAATTGGATCCCCATCACCAAAAAAAATACAACATGTTTCATCGAAGTCATCGACTTCTGGGCCTTCTCCTAGAATCCATATTCTTCTTTGATATTGTTTATCTGAAATATGCTTCACTATTCTGATTATTGTCTCGAGTATTTGCCTTCTATTAATGTTCATAAGTTATCTCTATTCTCTGTATACAAATTTGTCGATAGGTTCAGGGAAAAATACAGGATGTCACTTACTTAAATTCAGAAAGATTCAAAGAACGATTGAACACACACATCAAGAATTTCGCTTTGAATAATTAAACGCCTTCAGAACATCTTTTGCCATATCTACAATTACTTTCCACTCAGGGGTATTTATGAATAGTACCGGAAAGTCATTTTTGTCAGCAAAAACCCTAAACTCATCTCTGAATCTTTTTAGAAGTCGGTATTGATTTTGTGAAAGTCCATAGTCCTGATAATTTTCTAAGATGGGGTCGCCATCTCCGAAAAAATCATTAACCGCCTCATCAAAATCATGGCATTCCGGCCCCGCACCTTCTATCCATATCCTTATTTGATATTCTTTATTAGAAATGCGATAAAGATTGTCCAAGAAACCTTCAACCACTGCCTTTCTATTAATTTCCATTTATTTGGCTCCTGTAAACAAATTTATCAATTGGAATATGGGCTTCGGGAGCATCTGATGAGATATATTTACCTGCTATATTTAGAGTCCCTCTATCCGTTTGGTGAATTATATAAGGATTCTGCTGACATGGGTTAGGACTATGGAGTTTCCCGGGCATAACTCTCACTCGAATGTGGGTATTTGTTGGATGAACATACTCCATACCCGCCCCTTTATCTGCAACCATTACTAGAAAATCCTCCGGAATGCCTTTTGGTCTTTCAAACGTTGGAAAGCCAGTATCATGAATAAGTTCTCTAACCTTGAATTCAGGCATAGGCTTTTTTGCATAAGGTTTTAGGACCTCTTGAGCATTTTTGTGCAGCGCCATAGATTCCTGCATTGACAGGCTTAAATGCTCATATCGTTTAGTGAGGGTTGTTTCTAGCTGCCCAGCTTGCTTAAGCTGTCTCATCTCCCTTGCAGTAAATCCTAGTTCGTCAGCTAGACGTGCAGTTTTTTGTCCCACCTCAATGATTTCTGCAATTTTAGCACTATTTCCTATTCCTGCCGCTGTTTCAAGAAGAAGAGTTTCTTGAACGATTTGAAGATTCTTACAGACCTCTACAAGTTCTTGGGCACTCTTTAGGCTTTTGGTAGCAACCTTAGCTAGAGCTCCTGGAATAAGAATATCTGCTCCATGTTTTCCCACAGCATATCCAGCTAGTTCTCCTCTTTGACCTGAGGGGAGAGTATCCCACTGAGTTACTAGTTGATGCACCTCTGGAGATAACGCCTCGGCTACAGATCCCCACTCGTCTCTGCGAACGAGATCGACCAACGCAGTAATTGAATCAATCGCTTGTTTCGATGTCTGAATTGGATGATTTACGAAATCAACGAGGAATAAAAATGCTCCTTCTCCAGATTCATAGGTCCCTTTTGGCAATCCCTTAGCAAAGCCGAGGCAAAATTCAGAAAGATCGAGGGGATTCGAGGTCTCTGTTTGAGCAGCAAACTGCTGGTAATCTTCAAGCGAACGTTCATATTCTCCTAAGCTAAAATGAGCGGCTCCTCTTTCGAGGTAAGAGAGGGAATCCATTGGATTTGCAACAATGGCTTTCCCTAAATCTAGAACGGCTTGATTGTAATTTCCTAAGACAAGAGCACTTTCACCACGGGTTTGGTGAGGGAGAGCTCCAATTGCTGCCTGTTGTTCGAATTGGTAGGCATAAAAGGATTTCCAATCACTCCCTCCATAATCGATGAAATATCCCAAATTTCCAACAGGGGTGTTATTCTGAGAAATAGATGAAACTATCGATTGTTTCATGATTGCATCTGTGGGGTAAAATTGACCACCTGCCCAAACACCGTCAGCTGTGATCAAGACTTCATTTGTGGAAGCGGGGAGGTCTATTTTGGGCAATGTGACAGACAAGCCTTGTTGTATTAGTGCCAATTCTGTTTGAGAACAGGCTTGCGGATCTGGAAGAGGTGTAGAGGGAATATATGGATTGGGTTTTTCCTCCGATTGGAAAATGGAACCTGCTCCAGCTACTACGACTCCTCCAACGACAGCGCTTAAAGTATATCCAGCGGCAGCAGCGATTCCAACTCCTGTCGCACAAATGGCCACGCCTACAGCAATTTCAGCTGCGTGATCTGCTACGAAATGGCCTGCTTTGCGGCTGGCTTTTCCGATGTTGTGGCGAAATTTATCGACTTCATTCCAAAAACCGCATGGCTCAATAGAAAAGTCCTGTGAAAGGCTTAATGCAATGATTTCTCTTTCGAGAAGCGATTTTCCTTCTGCTCGAGAACCAATCCATGCAAGCTGAGCTACCATCTTTTGGAAACCAATGCTTTCAGGATCAAGAGTGAAAAGCATGTTCATGATCGTTTCTTCTAAGCGCCTTTGTGCTGTTTGCGCCTCTTCAGATTCGAGCCATTCTCCTAAGCTCAAAACATTGTCGAGATCTACGCCAATGGAATCGATTGTCATGAGCCCCAAAAATAAAGTTTCAATAAGCTATCAAAATAGATTTTTTAAAGCAATGCAACGATTACTGTAGAAATAGAAGGACTCAAAGGGATGAAGGCGAAGATCTTGACAGTAAGGCAGTCGGGGAAGCCCCTGCTGCCCCATT